>CAKTFI010000011.1 GCA_934555865.1 uncultured Christensenellaceae bacterium
GACTAGCACCGGCACCTATGGTCCCACGCCCATCCGCACGGGTATCGTCAAATCTCTGAACATCGTCGCCGCGCGGACGCTCATGACCAAGGTTGGCATCGAGAATTCCTACAACTACCTGGTCAATCTCGGTGTATCTACCAAAGCACTCAACGCCGATGGCGTCGGCTTGGCGCTCGGCACGAGCGGCATCACTGTCATCGAGATGGCGGGCGCCTACGGCTGCATCGCCAATGGCGGCACCTATCTGGAGCCCCTGTCCTTCAGCAAGGTGGTCGACAGCAACGGCAACACCATCCTAGACGCCAACGAGGTGCGCGAGACCCGGCAGGTCTATAAACCGTCCTCGGCTTACATGCTGGTCGACGCTCTCACCAATGCGGCCAACAGCGGCACGGGCTGGCGTGCCAAACTGTCCGGCATCACCACGGCCGGCAAGACGGGCACCAACCACGGCAACCGTGGCGTGTTCTTCGCCGGTATGACGGGCTATTACACGAGCACGATCTGGATCGGGCACGACGAATACAAGTCCCTGCCCAAGGCGTATGGCGGCGACACCGCGGCCCCGATCTGGAAGACCTATATGCAGAAGATCCACGAAGGCTTGTCCAACAAATCCATCCTGGAAGGCAGCGCGGGTTCCTATGGCGTCGTGACCAAGAGTGTCTGTTCCGTCTCTGGCAAGATCCCGCACGAGGGCTGCCCCACGACGAGAGACTACTTCCCGAAGGACGGCGGTCCGACCGAGTCCTGCGACATGCATGTGAGCGCGACCATCTGCTCGGTCACGGGCGAGCTCGCGGGCATCTATTGCCCGGCAGATGTACTCCAAAGCGGTTCCGGTGTGTATATCCCGGCGGATTCGCCCTATGCGAAGCTCTCGCAGGAGCAGCTCAAGGGCATCTTCCCCAACCTGCTCACGGTGAGCAGTGGCAGTATCGAACAAGATTCCTCCAAGCGCATCTGTTCCTTCCATACTTATGAATGGGCGGTGGAGCAGGAACACATCAACGCAGCCAAGACAAGCGGCAACGCCATGCTGGAACAGGCGAACGCCTTCCTCGAAAGCTATGAATCTGTCCTCAAGCCGGAACAGGTGAACAACCTCCGGAACGCCATGAACACGCTGCGCAACAAGATGAACGCGCAGGATCCCAAGGCGGCGGATATCACCAACGCCACGACTTCGCTGTCCAGCCTGCTCTCTACCTTGCAGGAATATGTGAAGAATCTCCCGCCGGAACCGAAGCCCAACCCGGAGCCGACGCCCAATCCGGAGGGCTAACCTCATCGCACACAAAAAATCCACCGAATCCCAAAATTCGGTGGATTTTTTATTTCGGTGCTTTGCCCGGCGTGCACCGCGGCACAACGGTTCTTTGCCCAATGTGCACTGCTGCATGTCTGCAAGGCTCGGGCACAAAGGCATGGCGGTCGGGCCGGAACTGCGCTTTTCCGGCTTGTCACCATTCCCGGCGCCGAGGACGCCCGCCGTGAGCTCCGAAACCGAGGATGCCAGAAAGGAATGCCGTCTTCTTGCGCGCGCTCGGCGGTTCTCTTGCAATGGTTACGCACCCTTTACCTGTCCATCCGACGGCAGCCCTGCGGAATGCCTCGCCCATATCGTCGCTTCCCCGGCCGGTTTTGCTGCGCGCCGCGTCAGAAGCATGCCGTGCGCCCAGAAAGCCCGCGTTGACAGGGCAGAGATCGCCGCGGCCCTGCTCAAGCGGGCATGGCTGCTTTTGAAGAGAATTTTTCTACACACTTTCGCACACGATTGGGAGGTATCTTATGCAATTGGAACTCATCTGCCTGCGGGATGTCCCGCAGCGCCTGGAACAGGCCGCCCGCTGGTTTCACGAAAAGTGGGGAATCCCCCTCGCCGCCTACCGGCAGAGCATGGCGGACAGCCTGTGCGTCGTCTCGCCCGTCCCGGCGTGGTATCTCGCCGTTTCGGGGGAGCGCATCCTCGGCGGCCTGGGCGTCATCGAAAACGACTTTCACCCGCGCACCGACCTCCGCCCCAATGTCTGCGCCGTCTATACCGAGCCCGATGCGCGGGGACGGGGCATTGCCGGAGCGCTCCTGCGCACCGCCGCCGCAGACATGCGCCGCCGCGGCATCCGCACGCTCTACCTCCTGACCGACCATACCGGCTTTTACGAGCGCTATGGCTGGGAATTCCTCTGCCTCGTCACGCCGGAGGGGGCCAGCGCGCCCTCCCGGATGTATGTGCACCGGGAACCGCGCGCCTAATACGCATAGACTCGATCGATACAAAAAACCGGAGCGTCCGCGCAAATTCCACGCGAATGCTCCGGTTTTCTCATTTCTCCGACCCGCAGGCGGCCGCCCGCCTTATTCCGGCAGGACCAATGCCGCCGCTTCCGCGAGCAGCGCCGCCTCAGCCTCGGCCGAACCGTCCCCGAGCTCCAGCGCTACATCCGGCGCAACGCCCTGCCCCTGGATCTGCCGGCCGTTCGGCGAGACATAGTACGCCGTCACCAGCTTGACCATGCTCCCCGTCGAGGGCACCTTGAAGATCGCCGTCGAGGCCGCCTGCCCGCGCGTCGTCTGCCCGGCCACCTGCGCCCGGCCGCGATCTTGCAACGCCGCCGCAAAGACCTCGGCCATGCCAGAGGTCGCCCCGTCCGTCAGCAGCACCATCGGCAGGCTACTCTGCACTTCCCCGTCCGATTCCCAGCGCATGCCCTCCTGTCCCTGGCGCACGCTCGTCGCGATCAGGCCCTTGTCGAGCAGCAGGTCGGCCGCCTCCGCCGCCTCGCGGATATACCCGCCGCGCACTCCGCGCAAGTCGAGCACAAGCGCCTCCGCCTTCTCGTCCTGCATGCTTTTGAGCGCCGCCGCCAGCTCCTCCGCGCAATTCCCGGTGAATTCCACGATGCGGATATACCCCACCTTGTCCGTCGCCGTCGCAGTATAGACCACCTGCACCGCCGCGCCCGTGCGCACCAGCGTCTGCTCCTTTTCCTGCGCGCCGCGCTTCAGCCGGAGGGTCACGCTTGTCCCCTCTACACCGCGGATATACCCCAGCGTGATGCCGAGCTCCTTGCCATAGGTGGATTTGCCCTCCACGGACAGAATCGTGTCGCCCGCCGAAATGCCCGCCTCATAGGCGGCGGTATCCGCAAAGACCTGCTTGACCACCGGGTATCCCGTCGACTCGTTCCATTCCAAAAGCATGCCCTGCGCGATGAAGGACCCGTCCAGCTGCTCGTCAAAATAGGCGTCGTATTCCTCCGCCGTATAGAACGCGGAATACCCGTCGCCCAAGGCGCGCATCATGCCGCTCACCGCGCCCTGCACCAGCGCCTCCTGCCGCGCGTCCGGGATCTCCTCCGCATAATGCTCCGCCAGGATCTCCCGCACATTTTTCAACTCGTAATACTGCATCAATTCGGCATAACTGTCGTTCTTGAGGTAAATCTCGCCCGTATTCATCTTGTGCTTCGTCACTGCATAGGTCACGATGCTGGATACGGCCGCGACCACCACGATCACCGCCGCCGCCAAAAACCACTTTTTTTCCTTCTGCATACTTCTCCTCCTCCGGCGCTATTTCGCAAGGCTCAACGCGGCGCGCAGTGCGCACAGATCCTGCCGATAGACCTCCTCCAACGCTCGGTTATAGATGATGCTCGCCGGATGATAGAGCGGGAACACCCGCTGCCCCGCCTCCGTGCGCTGCGCCGTCCCGTGCACCTGCCCGATCGTCGCCTCGCGCCCCAGCATCGCCTGCAGGGCCGTATTGCCGAGCGTCACGACCCAGTCCGGCCGCAGGATGGCGATCTCCCCCAGGAGGCAATCCCGGCAGGCCGCAATCTCCGCGCGCGTGGGCGGCCGGTTTGCGCGTCGCCCGGTGGGTCCCACGCGATACGGCCGGAACTTCACGACATTGCTGATGAACAGCTGCTCGCGCAGCAGCCCGGTCTGCGCCAAAAAGGCGTCCAGGTTCTTGCCCGCCTTGCCCACAAACGGGCGGCCCGCCTTGGCCTCCTCCGCCCCGGGCGCCTCGCCCAGGAGCAGGACACGAGCCTCCATCGGCCCCTCGCCCAACACGATCGGCTCCTGCATGCCTCCCGCGCGCAGGCCGTCCGAAAACGCCGCATACAGCGTCAAAAGCTCGTCCATCTTTTTATTCTGCATCCGTTTCCTCCTCCAACAACCGCCGAATGACCTTAAAATCCTCCCAGGCGTCCTTTTTCAGGTCCGGGTTGCGCAGCAGCGCCGAGGGGTGATAGGTCGGCACGAACAGAAAGCCCTTGCGGTTATAGATCTGCCCGTGGATGCGCCCGATGCCGCTCTGCACCTTTAGGAGGTTCTGCACCGCGATGCGCCCCAGAAGCGCAATCACCCGCGGATGGACAAACCGCACCTGCTCGCGCAGGTAGGGCAGGCAGGCCTCGGCATATTCCGGCCGCGGGTCGGCATTGCCCGGCGGGCGACATTTGACGATGTTGGCGATATACACCTCGTCGCGCGTCAGGCCGATGGCCGCCAGCATGCGGTCCAACAGCTGCCCGGCCGGCCCCACAAACGGCCGCCCCGTGGCATCCTCCGTCGCCCCCGGGCCTTCGCCCACAAACATGAGGCGCGCATGCAGGCTGCCCTCGCCAAAGACGACATGCCTGCGTGTCCCGGCCAGGGCGCATTTTTGGCATTGCAACGCCTCGTCCCTTACTTTTCTAAGATTTTCATACATTGCATTCACCAGTCTCCATTATACCAAATTTCGCGGTATAGGGAAAGCCGGTTTTTTGCCTCAAAGCAGCACACGCAGCGCGCACAGCAGGCACAGGCCGGGAAGCCCCAGCGCCGCCAGTGCGCCCACCGTGTACCCGTTCACGGCGATGGCGGGGAACAGGGCGCTGCCCACAGCGTTCCACGCGGAAAGAAAGGCCATCGCCAGCACCGGCGCGCACAGCCCCCGCACCAGGCGCGGAAAGCGCGGCACCAACGCCCGCCCCAGCACCCACAAAATTGCCAGCACCCCGGCCAGGAGCAGCGCCTCCTCCATCCGCGGCGCGCTCAGCTGCATCGCGCTTCACAGGAGCGTCTGTTCATGCGTCTCCTGCGCCTCCCGCCGCTTAAGCATCCGCCAGATCGAAAGATACCGCCGCTTGGCCGCCTCCCTCCGGTAGATCGCAAATTCCATCCACTGCGGACCGGAAAATTCGTCCGAAAACTGCTCCGCCGCCCGCCAGGCCTCCAGCGCCCGCCGCGCCTCGCGGCGCAAAAATTCCTGCATTGCATCCATATGCACCCTCCCAGGCTATCCTATGCCGGGGGGCCGCGCCTGATGCCCGCGCACAAAAAAGGAGGCCGGTCTCCCGCCTCCCTTTGTCTCTTAAAACGGCCGCCGCCCTTCGAGCGACTTCATGAGCGTCACATCGTCGGCGTATTCCAGCTCTCCGCCCACCGGCACACCGTGCGCGATGCGCGTCACCTTCACGCCGAGCGGTTCCAGTAATTGATGGATATACACCGCTGTCGCCTCGCCCTTGACATCCGGGTTGGTCGCCAGGATTACTTCCTTTGCGCCCTCCCGCACGCGCGCCAGCAGCTCTTTTATGCGGATCTCGTCCGGGCCGATGCCGTCCAGCGGCGAGATCACCCCGCCCAGCACATGGTACACGCCCCGGTATTCGCGCCCGCGCTCGATCGCCATGACATCCCGCGCGTCCTTGACCACGCAGATCGTCCCCTTGTCGCGCCGCTCGTCGGCGCAGATGGGGCAGACCTCCCGGTCGGTCAGGTTGCCGCAGATGGCGCAGTGCCGCACCGCGAGCCGCGCCGCATACATGTCCTGCGCAAACTGCTTGACCTCGGCCGGATCCATCTCGATCACCCGGTAGGCCAGGCGCGCCGCGCTCTTGGGGCCGATCCCCGGCAGCTTGGCGAACCATTCCTGCAGGATGTTCAATGCCTCGATACTGTACATCGCTTAAAAGAGCCCCCCGAGGTTCATGCCGCCCGTCACCTTGCCCATCTGTTCCTCGGCATAGGCGTCCGCCTTCTGCAGCGCCTCGTTAACAGCCGCCGTGATGAGGTCTTCGAGCATCTCCACATCCTCCGGGTCCACCGCCTCCGGCGCGATCGTGACCTTTTTCAGCTGCTTGCTGCCCGAAACAACCGCCGTCACCACGCCGCCGCCTGCGCTCGCCTCGATCTCTGCCTCAGCCAGCTCGTTCTGCACCCGTTCAATATTCTGCTGCATCTTCTGCGCCTGCTGCATCATGCTCTGCATGCCGCCGCGCCCACCCATGCCGCCCATGGGGAATCCACCGCGTTTTGCCATTTTGAAAGCTCCTTTACCTGCGTATTTTTCGTCGTTTGTCAATCTATTATATCAATAATGTCCTCTTCCGGCAACTGTTCCGCCGCTTCGCGCAGCGTCACCCGGATGTTCTTATACCGCCCAAACTTCGCCTGCATCTTCTGCTGCATCTCGCGGCGCCGCTGCTCGCTCTCGGCCATCATGGCAAAGAGCGAGCTCGACGCCTGCAAATAGATGGTGTTTGCGTCCTCACCCGTGAGGGTCAGCGCGCGCAGCATCGGCTGGGCGCCCGGGTCGTCCGCATAGCTTTCACAGACCCAGGCCCAAAAGCTCTCCTCCGGCTCTGCCACCGAGGCGGAAGATGTCGCCTGCCGCGCGGGCTCGATTGTCCTCCGGCCCTCTGCGGGAGTGTCCGCCCGCTTTGCCACGGGAGCCTCCTGCGTCCCCTGCGCTGCCGCCTCCGGGGCCGCGCCTTCCTGGGGGGCGGCCTCCGTTGCCTCCTGACCTCCCGCCGCGCCAGGAGCGATCTGCGCTGCCACCGGGACGCCCGCCGCCACGCGCCGCGCCAGTGCGGCCAGCTTGTTCTCGATCCGCCCGGCTTCCTCCCGCCAAAGCGCGCCGTCGCCGCCCGGCTCGGCAAGCGGCTGCATCGCCCGCAGGATCGCCGCCTCCAGGAGGATCTCCGGCCGCGGGGCATAGCGCATACGCCCCTGCGCCTCGGAAAAGACCTCCATCCCGCGCAGGATCGCCTCCTTGCTCATCCGCGCCGCCTCCGCCGCCCAGGCATTCTGCTCGCCCGCGACCTTGCAGAAGAGCATCTGCTCATAGATGTGCAGGATCTGCGCCGTGACCGCACCGCACTCGATGCCGGAATCCAAAATCTCGCGCATCGCCAGCAGGGCCTCCCCCTCGGCATAGTCCAAAAACGCCGCCCAGAACCGGTGCATCGCCTCGCCGCTCGCGCGGCCAAGCACGCTGGCCACGATGTCGCGATCCACCCGCACGCCAAAGGCGCAACATTTTTCCAATATGGTGAGCGCGTCGCGCATCGCGCCCTCGGAGGCCTCCGCGATCTCATAGAGCGCCTCCTCCTCGGCCTCGCCGCCCGTCGCGCGCAACACCTCCTGCATGCGCTCCACCACCTCGCGCCGGTCGATAAACTTGAAATCGAACCGCAGGCAGCGCGACAGCACCGTCTTGGGGAGGGCGTCCAGCTCCGTCGTCGCCAAAATGAACACGACATGTGCCGGCGGCTCCTCCAGCGTCTTTAGGAGCGCGTTAAAGGCCTGCCCGGTCAGCATGTGCACCTCGTCGATGATGTATACCTTGTACTTTCCCCGCGTGGGCAAAAGCCCCGCCTTGTCACGGATATCGCGGGCGTTGTCCACGCCGTTATTCGAGGCGGCGTCCATCTCGATGATGTCGATCATGGCGTCCGAAAGCGCCGCGCGGCAGTTTTCGCAGGTCAGGCAGGGCTCCCCGTCCTCGGGGTGCAGGCAGTTGAGCGCCATGGCGAGGATCTTCGCCGTGCTCGTCTTGCCCGTCCCGCGCGGGCCGGAAAACAGGTACGCATGCGCCGGTTCCCCCGCCATGATCTGGTTTTTCAACACGCGCGCGATCATGTCCTGCCCCTTCAGGTCGGCAAACCGCCGGGGGCGAAATTGTCTATACAGTGCTTTATACGCCATAGAACCTTCCTCGTCGTTTCAGATACTCTTATTATACCAAGTTTCGCGCCGCATGCCTACTGCCCCAGGGGCAAAAAAGCGGCCGCCCGCCGGGCAGCCGCCAAAGAATTCCATATATCGCGCTCAGATCTCGCGTTCCTTGCCCATCATCAAGAACGCCATCGTCCCCGGGCCGCAGTGGCACCCGATGACCGGGCCCACATCGACGAGCCAGATCTCCTTGAAATCCAACCGCTCCTCGATCGCCGCCTTCAGCGCCTCCGCCTGTTCCTTGTTGTCCGCGTGGCACACGACCATCAATTCCTTGCAGATGTCGTCGTCCACATAGTTCTTCTCCACCGTGTCGGCCAGGTATTTGACGACCTTCTTGCGGCCCTTGACCTTGTCGAACGCAACGATCTTGCCCTCGCGCGTCACCGTCAGGATGGGCTTCAGATCGAGCATCGTGCCGAGCGTCGCCGTGACGGCCGAAACACGCCCCGTCTTTTTCAGGTAGTTCAGGCTGTCGACCGAGAAGAAATGCAAGCTGCGCATCCGGTTGTCCAGCAGCCACTGCCGGATCTCGTCCAGGCTGCGCCCCGCTTCCTTCTGCTTGACCGCGTGATACACGAGCAATCCCGCACCCATCGCGATACCCAGCGAATCGACGATCTCGATCCGCGCCTCGGGGTAGTTTTCGAGCGCCGCCTTCCGCGCCATTTCCGCCAATTCGTAATGTGCGCTCAGCTGGCTGGAAAAGCAGATATAGAGGATGTCCTTGCCTTCCTTCAGGATGTCCTCGAAAAAGCACTGGATCTCATAGGTCGACCGCGTGGAGGTCGAGGCGCTCGCCCCCGCGCGCAGGCTGGCGTAGAACCCCGCATAGTCCGTCGTCTTGCCGAGGTCAAAGAGGCTTTCCTTGCCGTCCAGCGTATAGGGCATGAGAAACACCGGGACATTGTGCGCTTCCGCAAATGTATAGGGGATCTCCGTGTCCGAATCGGTCATGATCACAAATTCTCTCATAAATTCGTTCCTTTCTGTACCTGCTGGGCAGCAGCAAGGCGTGCACGGCGCTCCGCAAGGTATGCTTCAAAGCTCTCCATCGACCTGGTCACGATCAACTCCTGCGGGAAGTCCACCTTGCGCAGCAGCGCCTCGGCATTCGTGAAGTCCCCGACATGGAAGCACGCGTGCGCGTCGCTCGCCAGACTGATCCGCACGCCATACTTCATGCAGGCGCGTGCAAATGCCTCGCAATTGGAGTCGCAGCCCCTGCGCGCCTCAAAGGAATGGCTATTGATCTCGATGAGCTTGTTCTGCCGCGCCGCTTCCCGCACCACCGTATCGATCTCCACGGGGAAGGCCGGGTTTCCCGGATGCCCCAAAATATCCACATGCGGGTTTTGGAGCGCGCCGCAGAGCGCCGCCGTGTTCTCTTCCACCGTGCCCGCCTTGATCACGACATCGTGCAACGAAGCGATGAGAAAATCCACCATCGAAAGATACGGTTCCTCCACCGAGAGCCTGCCGGAAAAGTCGATCACATCCGCCTCCACTCCGCGGTAGATGCGCACGCCGCGATATTCCCGCGGGACATTTTTCAAAAAGCGTACCGCCGCCGGCCACCGGCAATCCGAAAGTGCCGGGCTATGATCGGTGTTGACGATGCCCACGAGCCCTTTTTCCGCCGCCACGGTGACATTCTCAAAGATTGTCGAATAGGCGTGACCGCTTAGATAGGTGTGCGTATGTGTATCGATGACTGCGTACATACTTCCTCCTGCCCAAAAATCATAGAATAAATCCGTCTTTCATTATACAATGCCCCGCGCGCAAAGGCAACCCCGCGTTCGGGCACAAAAAAACGCCGCCCTCCCATCGGGAAGACGGCGAAGAATGTTCGTCACTGCATGTATACGCTGACTTTCTTCTTTTCCTTGCCAAGGCGTTCGAACTTCACGACCCCATCGGCAGTTGCAAACAGCGTGTCGTCGCTGCCAATGCCAACATTTTCACCGGGGTGAATCTTCGTGCCTCTCTGGCGAACCAAGATATTGCCGGCTAACACAAACTGACCATCCGCTCTCTTCACGCCCAGGCGCTTGGAAATGCTGTCGCGGCCGTTCTTTGTGCTGCCCATTCCTTTCTTATGTGCCAATGTAGTTACACCTCGCTTTTACACTCGAACTTGTTGTGCGTGGGCTCAGCCAATCGATACAATCTCAACTCTTGTATAAGGCTGTCTGTGGCCCTGTTTCTTTCTGTAGCGGACTTTGTTCTTGTACTTGTAGGTAATGACCTTTTTCTGCTTATCCTGGCCAATGACCTTGCCCGTGACCTTGACGCCGTCCACAACCGGGCTGCCTACCGTGCAGGAATCGCCATCGACGACCATGAGTGCATCAAAGCTCACTTCCGCGCCGACTTCCGCATCCAGCTTTTCCACATCTATGAATCTGCCGGGCTCCGCTTTATACTGCTTGCCGCCTGTCTTTACGATCGCATACATGGGTTTTCTTCCTCCTGTTTCAGTCTCGCCGTAGAGGTTGCCCAAGAGGGCATTCTTCACCTGTTCCGCGCGGCTATTTTGTATTTTATCACACCGAAAAACGCCTGTCAACCGGCTTTTTCGAACCTTTTCCTCGCTGCTCTATTTCGTAATTCCCGCCCTTATATTGCTTAGACTGTGAAGAGCGAACAGCAGGATCCAAATTGTTTTGAACGGAAAGGATTCAAGCCCATATTTGGATTTTCTCGAATACGCAATCCTCTTATTGCTTGGAAAATAGTTCTTCCGGCGACCGACCTGTGCGACAGGGCATTCTTCGTCTGATGAGCGGCATTCTATGCGAGGGTTGCACTTCACAAGAGAATCCTTTAACATTTTATGGATGAATATGCGCTATACTCTACATTCAAGAATCAGCGTCTCTTGCCCTCGTTTTTCGTTTCTTCCACACGAGAAGAGAGAGAATGACAATAAGGAGAATGCAAACACCTCCATGCATCAAAGCCATCATATAATAGCCCGTAAAAGCAAATTTTTCTGAGCACGACAGCAAGTAAGGCTGTTTATGAGCCTTACCTAAGGTTACAATGCAAGACATTCCATGATACAGGCAAACGGCTCCCAATGCAATACATGTGGCCAAGCATGTGATTTTGTGTTTTATAGCTCTCCTGAACATAATTGCAACTCCGTTCTGACTCCGTTATGATAGAAAAAGACATACCCTACCCGCGAAAAGTCTTTATCCACCTCAACACAATCAAATTCAGCAAAAGACTTTTCCAATCTTTTGGGCGTATAGAATAAGGTCTGCGTCTTTAGCCTGAATGCCTCGTCCACCACTTCGTTCCATAGATGAACAGACCAGTAGCTGCAATTTTTTCCAAGACTCCACTGATCGTTCCGGTCGATGTACGCTTCCATCTTAGTTAACTGTGATTCTTGAATCCTTACGCTCAATGATTTTCTGCCAACATATCGGCCATATGACGAGATATAATCTGATTCCAAATTAAAGAGCAGCCCAGGAATCTTAGAAACAGCCCAAACTGAAAAAGTTATCATCTCATCATTTTTGATTTCATAATCCTTTATATACACCGAATGACCGGACTGATTATCAATGGATAGCCAAGTATGGCCTAGGCATTTGACAAATGGTTGGGATTCATTGTCCCCGTTGAATGTTGTAATAGAAAAAATAATTCCATTCTCCGCACAGGGAATCGTTTTGGTTTGACTTTCGTAGGTATTGAAGTCAAACCAAAAACAAAAAGTCATCACAAGTAGGAAAAAGAACATGTAGCGTATTGCCTGCCTTTTTTGTCGTTTCACTTGAGCCCGCTCCTTTATTCAATCCTGTCCTGCTTTTTTACAGAAATGTGATTTAGCCATAATTATAGGCAAAAATGCATGATGGCGCAAGAGCTTCTCTTCGGAGGTATTCCCAATCTCTCCTAGCGACATCGCGCCGTCCTCTCTCCGGTGGCGCCAACATGTATATGGATACTCTTCGACTCAAAAGTTGGCGTACCCTGCTCTTCCCCTTGCTTGACAAATACATTCGGGAAAGTTATCATTAGAAAGAGAGTTGTATTTGGAATTTTGTTTGAGAGGCCCCGGCCCCTCACCAACACACCTTTATAGGAGGGTCTATACACATGAAGCTCAGAGAAATGTTGAAAGAAAACGGCGCTTTGGAAAGCTTTGATAAGATGGGCTTTGGCGCAGAAAATGTCATCGGCAAGCTGAATGCGGAAACCGACGAACAGTATGCAAAATATCAGTGGTTCAACGGCGGATTCATCGTCCATGCCGTGCCGCCCATCGAAATGCTCGAAGCGGGCTATCCGTGGGAAGAATGGTATCGTGACCGCGACGGCGTGTTCCAGCACCACATCCTCTACCTCAAGAAGACGGATAAGTGCGACATGACCTTCGACGGCACCAACCTGCCGCCGGAAGACGGCCATCCGGAACCCACCAAGGGCCATTTCTGGTATCTCTATAACGATGAGGATGCGAGCCTGCTCTACACCCGCTAAGCGCTTCCTCGCATACAACTGATTATCCAAAAAAAGCGCCGGAGTTTCTCCGACGCTTTTTGCTTGCCTTTTTCGGGGCTATCCTGTGCGCGCTTTCCCAGCTCTTGCCTTTTGGGGCGGAAAAGACAGGCCCGTTTTGAGCGCCGCTTTCCCGGTCGTCTGACTTTTTGTTTGCGGATTTTGCGGGGAAGCAAGCCCCCAAAGACCCGTTTCCCCGCCGCATCTTCCCCAGCCCCGCTTAGAGCGCGGCGATATCCCGGCAGAGCGCCGCCACATCCTCCGGCCGGGTCGCCCAACTCGTGCAAAAGCGCACGACCGTCCGCCCGTCCGCGGCCTCGCCCCAGATCGAATAGACATACTTTTCCGAGAGCGCCTTCGCCTGCGCTGCCGTCAGGATGGGGAACACCTGATTCGTCGGCGACTGCCCAAAGAGCGGGATGCCCGCCCCGCGGAACGCCTCCCGCAGCGCCGCCGCCTGCTCCACTGCCCGGCGGCAGATGTCCACATAGCGGTTTTCCGCGAACAGCATGTCGAATTGGATGCCCAACAGCCGCCCCTTGGCGAGCAACGCCCCGCGCTGCTTGATCATATAGCGGAAGTCCCGCTGATACGCCGGGTTCGCGATGACGAGCGCCTCGCCAAACAGCGCGCCGCACTTGGTCCCGCCGATATAGAACAGGTCGGCAAGCTGTGCCAGGTCGGCCAGCGTCACATCGTTTTCCGCCGCCGCCAGCGCGTACCCGAGCCGCGCCCCGTCGATATACAGCGGCAGGCCGTACCGCTTGCACACATCGTGCATCGCTGCCAGCTCTGCGCGGGAATAGAGCGTGCCGCTCTCCGTCGGCTGCGAGAGGTACACCATGCCCGGCTGCACCGTATGCTCCTGCACCGTGCTCTCCCAATGCGCGCGGCAATACGCCTCCACCTGCTGCGCCGTGATGCGCCCGTCCGTGTCGGGCAGCGTCAGCACCTTGTGTCCCGTCGCCTCGATCGCGCCGGTCTCGTGCGTCGCAACATGCCCCTCTGCCGCGCATAAAACGCCCTGATACGGCCGCAGCAGCGCGGCGATGACCACGAGGTTGCTCTGCGTTCCCCCGACCAGGAAATGCACCTTCGCCGCCTCACAGGCACAGGCCTTGCGAATGCGCGCCGCCGCCCGCGCGCAGTACGGGTCGTTGCCATATCCCGGCGCCTGTTCCAGGTTGCTGTCCTGCAACGCCTGCAAAATGGCCGGATGACAGCCCTCCAGGTAATCACACTGAAAATCAATTCTTTCCATTCGTTCCTCCTGTTGTGTTTTTGGTTCCGCTCAATACAGATCCGTCCGGCGCTGCGCGAGGTATTCCAGGTTTTCGTCCGCGTGGTCCGCCGCCGGGAGGTCCGCAAAGAGGATCGTTGCCTCCTCCTGCCCCGCCGTTTGGACCGCGCCTTCGGCATCCACCGCCTCACTGCGCCCGCAATAGGAAAACACACCCTCCTGCCCCACCGCGTTGACATAGGCAAACGGCAGGTGGTTTTCGATCGCCCGCGCGCGGACGAGCAGGGCGTGCAGCTCGGTATACGGGTGCATGTTCGCGCTGATGCCCAGCAGCAGCTCCGCCCCCGAAAGCGCGAGCAGGCGGCTCACCTCCGGGAACTCGATGTCATAGCAGATCTGTATGCCCACGCGCCCCAGCGTCGTGTCAAACGCCGCGATTCTCCCTCCCGGCGCGAACTGTGTCTTGTCCACCTCGCCAAAGCGGTGCGTCTTGTGGTATATCCCGGCAAGGCTGCCGTCCCGGTCCAAAAAGGTCGCCGCGTTATACACTTTCCCGTCCGCCGCCCGGTGCGGGAAGCCCATGACGATGGCGATATGCTTTTCCGCCGCCGTCTGCCGCAGCACCGCAAGGGCGCTCGCCTCCATCGGCATCGCAAAAGCCTCCACCGCCTCGCCCAGCACATAGCCCGTCAAGAACATCTCCGGAAAGAGGATGACTTCCGCCCCCGCGGCCGCCGCCTCTTCCGCCGCGTTCACCGCCGCCTGCAAATTGTCCTCCACCAGAAACGGCCGGGAGGCGATCTGCGCCAGCGCGACCTTCCAACTCTTTCGCATGCTTCCTCCTGTTTGCCAACATAAAAAATGCAGCTCAATCGCTTGAGCTGCATTTTCGTTTCTTAAAGTTCGATGCGCTGCATCACAGCCTGCGCCTGCTCGACATCCTCGCTCGTCGCCTCGCGGTATTTCGCATAGGCGTATTCCATGTGCAGATCCTCATATTTGTGGATGCACAGCTTGCGGAACGGCAGGAATTTGATGCGTTCCAACCCGGCATAGACCATGAGCCGCTTTAGCGCGCCGAGGTGAGCCTCGTCGTCGTTGCAGCCCGGCACCAGCACATTGGTGAGCAACACGGGCGTGCCCTCTTCCTTGCATGCCGCCACAAATTCATACACCTTGGGCGAAATCTCCTCGTCCTGATTCTTGACATCCAGGATGATGTATTCCGACAATGCGATGAGTTCGCGGTCGATACGGTGTCCATTGGTTTCAATGCAGACCTTCATGTCCTCTGCTGCGAGCCGCCGGAGCAGCGCCCTGCAAAATTCTGCCTGCATAAAGGGCTCTCCGCCCGAAAGCGTCACCCCGCCCTTGCGGACATACGGCTTATACCGCACTAGGCGATTCACGAGCTCATCGAGCTCGATCATCTTCCCCTTGGTATAGAGCGTTTCTGGGTTCTGACAGAAGCCGCAGCGCAGGTTGCAGCCATTGAAGAACACAACGCTGCGCAGGCCTCTTCCGTCTACCGCAGATCCGTGATAGAGCGAATCAATGTATGCCTCACACTTTTTCATGATAGGTGCGCTGCAAGATCTCCATCTGCTGCTCGCGCGTCAGCTTGTGGAAGTTGACGGCATAGCCGGAAATACGGATCGTCAGGTTCGGATACTTATCCGGGTTCTCCATCGCTTCGACCAGCTTGGAACGGTCGAGGACATTGACATTCAGGTGATGCGCCAACTGGAGGAAGTACCCGTTGATCATCTCGACCAGGTTGTCAACACGCTCTTCCTTGCTCTCGCCAAGGGTCGGCGGCAGGATGGAAAAGGTGTTGGAGATACCGTCGCGGCAGCACGCATACGGCAGCTTCGCAACCGAGTTGAGCGAAGCCAGCGCACCGGAGCTGTCTCTGCCGTGCATCGGGTTTGCGCCCGGCGCAAACGGCATGCCCTTGCGGCGGCCGTCCGGCGTGTTGCCCGTCTTCTTGCCATAGACGACATTGGAGGTGATCGTCAACACGGACAGCGTGTGCTCGGAATCGCGATAGGTCGGGTTCTTCTTGAGCTCTTCGCTGAAGTCGTGCAGCACCTGCACCGCAATGCTGTCGACGCGGTCGTCGTCGTTGCCGTATTTCGGGAAGTCGCCCTCGATCTTGAAGTCTTCGATGAGGCCAGATTCACCCTTGATCGGCGTGACCTTTGCATACTTGATGGCGGACAGGGAGTCGGCGATAACCGACAGACCCGCGACGCCGCATGCCATGAAGCGATGGACTTCGGAATCATGAAGCGCCATCTGGATCTTCTCATAGGCATATTTATCGTGCATGTAGTGGATGACATTGAGCGTGTTGATATACAGGCTGCACATCCAGGTCTGATACTTCTTAAAGGCTTCCATGACTTCGTCATAGTTGAGGACGCCGTCAAAGACCTTCCCTTCCGGCGCGATCTGCATGCCGGCCACTTCGTCGCGGCCGCCGTTCAGCGTGAGCAGCAGCAGCTTCGCCAGGTTGCAGCGTGCACCGAAGAACTGCATCTGCTTGCCGATCTTCATCGCGGATACGCAGCAGGCGATGCCGTAGTCGTCGCCATAGATCGGGCGCATCAGGTCGTCGTTCTCGTACTGGATGGAGTCCGTGTCGATGGATACCTGCGCGCAGAACTTCTTGAAGCCCTCCGGCAGCTTATCCGACCAGAGGACCGTGATGTTCGGCTCCGGCGCGGTGCCCAGGTTATAGAGCGTGTTCAGCACACGGAAGGAGTTCTTGGTGACCAGCGTGCGGCCATCCTCGCCCATACCGCCGACGCTTTCCGTCGTCCAGGTCGGGTCGCCCGAGAACAGGTTGTTGTATTCCGGCGTGCGCAGCTGACGGCTCAGACGCAGCTTGATGATGAAGTCGTCCATCAGCTCCTGCGCCGCTTCTTCGGTCAGTGTGCCGTTCTTGATGTCGCGTTCGATGTAGATGTCGAGGAAGGTGCTCACACGGCCAAGGCTCATCGCCGCGCCGTTCTGTTCCTTGATCGCGGCGAGGTACGCAAAGTAGGTCCACTGGATCGCTTCCTTCGCGTTTGCAGCCGGCATGCTGATGTCCACGCCATAGCTCTGCGCCATTTCCTTCAGTTCCTGGAGGGACTGAATCTGCTCGAACAATTCCTCGCTCGCGCGGATGTTGTCCGCCGTCATGGGCTTTTCGCCATAGGCCAGCTTATCCGCCTTCTTCTGCTCGATCAGGCGGTCCACGCCGTACAGCGCCACACGGCGATAGTCACCGATGATGCGGCCGCGGCCGTATGCGTCCGGAAGGCCGGTCAGGATGCCTGCCTTGCGGGCAGCGCGCATCTCGGGCGTGTACACGCGGTAAACGCCGTCGTTGTGCGTCGTCTTATACTTGAAGTAATTCTCGATCTGCTCGGACAGCTCATAGCCGTAGGCTTCGCAGGCCTGACGCGCCATGCGGATGCCGCCGAACGGGTTGACGCCTCTCTTCAGGGGGCGATCCGTCTGCAAACCGACGATCAGTTCCAGATTCTTGTTGATATAGCCCGGCTTATAGCCCGTCAGCGTGGAGACCGTATAGGTGTCGATGTCCATGACACCGCCGTAGTCCTGCTCCAGCTTGAGCATGGCGTTGACATCCTCCATCAAACGCTCCGTACGCTTGGTCGGCCCCGCCAGGAAGGACTGATCCCCCGTATACGGTGTATAGTTCTTCTGGATAAAATCCGCCGTGTTAATCTCGTCTTCCCACTTGCCGCCGACAAATCCATTCCATTGTTCTGCTTGCATGGTTTCAATCTCCTTTGCATCAATTTCCAAGCCATTTATGCGTCGATGCACATGGCCGCCCCACCGGTTTCCCGGAAGAGTCCGTTTCCAAATCCCTTGCGCCTCATATCCATTTTCACATGGACCGTCCGCGCATAAATTGCCGAATCGATGGATCTAGAATATCTATCCTCGTATATATTGACTTTACCCCATCCCATGCATTCCTGCAATTCGTTTTTCAGGGTATGATCATATATATTTGCATATAAAACCGATCGTGCATCGATTACATTCTTATTGTAGCACGCCTCCGCCATTTGAAGTGTTGCAAAAGCAACGAACGCAAAGATTTTTCCGTCCTTTTTACACTTTTTTCACAGGACGCCAAAAGGGGCCGCACACCCGGGCAGCCCCTTCTTTCCTTCTTTATTTAGAGCAGGATGCACAGCACCCCGGCATCGGCCTCGTTGACCATGCGCCCCATGGCCTCGCGCAGCTTTTCGCGCGCCTCCTCGGGGATGCCTGCCATCTTGCCGTTCAGCCCGTCCTGCACGATCTGATAGATCGATTTGCCGAACAGGTCCGTCTCCCACAGCTTTGCCGGGTCCTCCGCATACTGCTTTGCCAGATATTCCACAAATTCGCGGCTCTGCGCCTCCGACCCGACCGTGGGGCTGACCTCCGTCTCCACCTCCACGCGGATGAGGTGCAGGCTGGGCGCGCTTGCCTTGAGCCGCACGCCGTAGCGGCTGCCCTGCTTCACGAGCTCCGGCGCCTCCAGCGCCATCTCCTCCATCGCCGGGCGGACGATGCCGTATCCGTTTGCCTCTACCTCCTGCAGCGCGCCGGCCAGGCGGTCGTATTCGCGCTTGGCCGCGATGAGATCCCGCATGAGCGCCATCAGGTGCGCGTCGTCCGCGATCTCGCACCCGCATTCCTGCCCCAGAATCTCGTAAAACAGCGCCTGCTGCAGGTCCAGGTCGACCTGAATGCTGCCGTCCCCGGGCAGGATCTCGGCGATCGACGCGCGCCGCACGCGCGCATCCTCCTCAAACGGGCGGGTCAGCGCCGGAAAGTCCTTCATCGCCGCCACGCCGTCCGTCGCCTCGTCGACCTGCCGCCAGATCTCGCGGAACAGCCAATGCTCCCGCCCCAGCGCGCACAGCCAGCCCGGCACCTCATAGGTGATCCGGCGCACCGGGAATTCATAGAGAATGTCCGACAGCAGGCGGTTCATATCGTCGCGCCCCATGTTCAGCACATCCATGCGCACAACGCCGACGCCGTATTTCTCGCTCAGCTGCGTCTGCAATGCCTGCGCCTCCGCGCTCTGCGGCGAGGCAGAATTAAGCACGATCACAAACGGCTTGCCGATCTGCCGCAGCTCCGAGACGACCCGCTCCTCCGCCGCGACATAGTTTTCCCGCGGGATGCCCGCGATCGTGCCGTCCGTCGTCATCACCACGCCGATGGTCGCATGCTCATCGATCACCCGCTTAGTGCCCATCTCCGCCGCCTGCTCAAAGGGGATATCCTCCGCCACCCACGGCGTCTTGACCATGCGCGGCGCGCCCGCCTCGTTCTGCCCCAGCGCCCCCGGGATCAGGTAGCCCACGCAGTCCACCATGCGGATGGACAGCTCGGTCTTGCCGTCGATGTTGACCGAGACGGCCTCGCCGGGCACGAATTTCGGCTGCGTCGTCATGACCGTCCGCCCCGCGCCGCTCTGCGGCAGCTCGTCGATGATCCGCTGCTTTTCGTGTGCATCCTCGACGCGCGGCAGCACCAACAGCTCCATCAAGTTGCGGATAAAGGTCGATTTGCCCGTCCGAACGGCGCCGACGACGCCGAGGTAGATATCGCCTCCCGTCCGCTCCGAAATATCCTTATATACATCATACGCCTGCATAGGTTCTCCTCCTGCTCCGCGGTCTGCGATTTCTTCTTAGGAAGAATATATGCTCCGCGGCGGGAGAACATACCGCCCCCGGGGCGCGCTTTTTCCTTGCAGAGGATATCCCTCTCCCTGCGCATAGACGGCATTTGTCAAATTTACCGTTCACCAAAAAAGCAAAGCCGCTTCGCACAGGAACAGTCCCTCCTCCCCCCTTCCCGCAAATGCATTTGTCCCGGCAGCATAAAAAATCACCGGGCCCGCTCCCGTGGGAACTGCCCGGTGAATGTTCGCCTCTGTTCAATGTTTGTCTTGCCGCCCGTCTATGCCTTTTTCTTCGGCGTGATTTTGTTTTCCTTACCCTGGAGGAGGCGCTTGATATTTTCCCGGTGCCCCACAAAGGTGAGGATGGTAAGCACCAGCAGCGCCCACTTGAGCGGCTGGCCCACGAGATCCGGGAAAATCACCCAGACCATCAAGCTCTCCAGTGTGAAGCCCAACAGCGACCCGATGGACACGATTCCTGTGAGCGCGACGACGAGGATGGCGATCAGGTACACCACAAGGCTCGGGAGCGGCGCCACGGCCAGCATCGCCCCCATCGAGGCCGACACGCCCTTGCCCCCGCGGAATCCGTAATAGACGGGGAAGCTGTGTCCCAGCACGACGGCCACCGCCGCGATCGCCGCGCCGAGGTCGCCGCCCGCCCATTTTCCGAGCAGCGTCGCCGCCGCCCCCTTCAGCATGTCCAGCCCAAAGGTCGCAAGCCCAGCCGCCCAGCCGAAGTTGCGCACCATGTTTGAAGCCCCGGCGTTGCCGCTGCCGAATTGGCGGACATCCTTCTTTTCCACATGGCGGGAGATGATGAGCGCCGGCGAAACGCTCCCAATCAGATATGCGCCGAGCGCGATGGCGATGAAGCGAAGTATTGGCATAATCGATATCCTCCTTGGCGGCGTTTAGTCGTTTTTATTCTCGTTGCGGTTGCGGACCATCATGCGGATGGGCGTGCCCGAAAAGTCGAAGGTCTTGCGCAGATAGTTTTTCAGATAGCGCTCATAGGAATAATGCATGAGCTTCACATCGTTGACGAACAGCACGAAGGTGGGCGGGCAGGTCGAGACCTGCGTCGCATAGTAGATGCGCAGCCGCCGGCCGCCGCTCGTCGGGGGTTCCGCCGCGGCGATCGCCTCGCGGATGCAGTCGTTCAACAGCCCCGTGCTGATGCGCCGGTTGGCGTTTTCCAGGCACTGCTCCATGAGCGGGAACAGCTTGTCCACTCGCTGCCCGGTCTTGGCGGAGATATAGATCTGCGGCGCATAGGTCATAAACGCCAGGTCCACCTCGATGTCCTTTTTGTACTTTTCGATGGTGTAGGTGTCCTTTTCCACCGCGTCCCACTTATTGACCGCGATGATGGAGGGCTTGCCCTCCTCGTCCACATACCCCGCGATTTTGACATCCTGCTCGGTAATGCCCTGTTCGGCGTCGATGAGCGTCAGCACGATGTCCGCCCGGCGCACCGCCGCGAGGGATCGGATCACGCTATAGCGCTCGACCGAGTCGCGCTCGATCTTGCCCTTTTTGCGCATGCCCGCCGTGTCCGTCAGGATGTACTTCTTGCCGTCGCGGTAAAACGGCGTGTCGATCGCGTCGCGCGTCGTCCCCGGGATGTCGCTCACGATGCTGCGCTGCTGCCCCAGGATCTTGTTCACCAGGGAGGATTTGCCGACATTCGGCTTGCCCACGATGGCGATATAGGTGGCGTCCTCCTCCGGTTCCTGTACGCGGTCGAAATAGGAAACGATCTCGTCCAGCAGGTCGCCGAGTCCCAGGCTCTGTTCGGCCGAGATCTCGTGCACTGCGCCGATGCCAAGGTTATAAAAATCGTACACGCTCTCCTGATCGTGCTTGTTTTCCACCTTGTTGACGGCCAGCACCACCGGCTTGTCCGTCCGGCGCAGCATGTCCGCGACCTCGTAGTCCGCGCTCACTAGCCCCGCTTTGGCGTCCGTCAAAAAGAGGATGACATCCGCCGCCTCCATGGCCATTTCCGCCTGCCGGCGCATCTGCGCCAGGATGATGTCCTCGCTTTCCGGTTCGATGCCGCCGGTATCCACCAGCACGAATTGATACCCCAGCCATTCCGCGTCCTGAAAGATCCGGTCGCGCGTCACGCCCGGCGTGTCCTCGATAATCGCAATGCGCCGCTTGCAGATTTTATTGAATAAGGTCGATTTCCCCACATTGGGGCGGCCTACGATGGCCACCAGTGGTTTTGCCATGTTCCTTCCTCCTCAAAGATTGTCGTTTTTTGCAAATGCCTGCACAAAGCTATACCCGTCCGGATCGATCGGGCGGCAGGCGACGCCCAGCGTTTCGGAAAGCTCTTGAAGCGTCATGTCGTCTAAAAAGGTATCCTGCCGGTCGCGCAGCATCGTGTTGCTCAGTAGCAGGCACTCCCCAAGCGGCTTGCCCGCCAGCGCCCGAGCGATGTCCCCGCCCGTGAGCAGCCCCGTGACCGTCACGGTATGCCCGAAAAATTCGTTGACCACCGGGTATACATGGATGCGCGTGCCGTATTGCGCCTCACACAGGCGCGCCGCCCGTTCGATATACGGCGCGGCGTCCACCCCCGTGACGATGGATGCCTCGCGGTAGCGCGGCGCCCGCCCGAAGGCCCCGATCGTCTCGCGCACATCCTGATTGAACAGCGAGACCATGCCCACGCCGTCCTCCAGCTGCGAAAAGTCCTCGTATGCCTCGGTCGGTGGGAATTCCCGATGCGCGCGGATGTACAATTCGTCCGCGCAGAACACGAACCGCGTGCCGTATTCGGCGTACAGCTTCTTTTGCCACTTTTCCGCGATGTCGATGATGTCGCCGGCCGTCTTGGGGTCCAAAATGTCCAACGGGCAAAGCCCCTCACGGTGTCCCGTGAGCCCCACCGGCACCAGCGCCAGGCTCATGGCGTTTGGCATCAGAGGTGCAAGGTCGGCGATCGTCTTTTCCAGCACTGCGCCGTCGTTATACCCCTTACAGATCACGGCCTGGCAATTGAAATAGATTCCTGCCTCCTTGAGCCGCCGCAGCCGGTCCAATATCCCCCGGCCGCGCGGCTGCTGTAACATCTGCGCGCGCACCTCGTCGTCCGTCGCATGGACGGAGATGTAGAGGGGCGATACCTTGCGCTTCAAAATGCGCTCGAATTCCTGTTCGGGCACATTGGTGAGCGTCACATAGTTGCCCATGACGAAGGACATCCGCCAGTCGTCGTCCTTGAAATACAGGCTCTGCCGCATGCCCTCCGGCAATTGGTCGACAAAGCAGAACAGGCACTTGTTCACGCAGGCGCGGCATTTGCCGACGCCGTCGCCCTCAAACGCGATGCCCAGCGGTTCGGTCTCGTCCTTTTCGATCGAGACCTGATATTCCTCGCCGTCCGGCCGCACAAGCGTCATGTCCAGATCCGACATCGCCTCGAAATAGATAAAATCCACAAAATCCCGGACGCGCTCGCCGTTGATGTGCGTCAGGCGGTCGCCCACCGCGATGCCCAGCCCTTCGGCGATGCTGTCCTCCAGCACCAGGCTGACCGTCAAAGCCATACCCGTCTCCTTTCGTCCGCTCTCCCCCGCACGCGGGTCAGAGGATGTACTTTTCCATGCTTTCCGCCTGCCAGTCGTCCGCCGTGTGCTGCCGGACATAGTCCGCGTCGATTGAGAACTCGACCGGCGGGTCGACATTGCCCGCGTTAAAGGAAATATCCTCCAGCACGCCCTCCAGGATTGTGTGCAGCCGCCGCGCGCCCAGGTTTTCCTGCAATTGGTTGCATCGGTCGGCGTATTCCGCGATGGCGGAAATAGCGTCGTCGCTAAAGGAAAGCCGCACGCCGTCCGCCGCGAGCAGGGCGGTATATTGTTTCAACAGGGCGTTTTCCGGCTGCGTCAGGATTTTTTCAAATTCCTCCTTGCCGAGCGGATCCAGCTGCACGCGGATGGGGAAGCGCCCCTGTAATTCCGGCAAAAGATCCTCCACGCGCGAAACATGGAACGCCCCCGCCGCGATAAAGAGCATGTAATCCGTCTTGACCGGGCCGTACTTGGTGTTGACCGTGCTCCCCTCGACAAGCGGCAGGATGTCCCGCTGCACGCCCTCGCGGGAGATGTCCGGCCCGTGGCCCGCCTCCTTGCCCGCGACCTTGTCGATCTCGTCCAAAAAGATGATGCCGAACTGCTCCGCCCGGTAGACGGCCGTCTCCGTCACCTCGTCCATGTCGATGAGCTCCTCCGCCGCCTCGGCCTCCAGGATGCGCCGTGCCTCGCAGACGCTCACGCGCCGCGTCTTTTTCTTGGGCGGCAGGATGCCGGAAAACATCTCGCCCATGTTGATCTCCGAGCTCATGCCCGCGATCTCGATGCCGATGCCGCCGCTGTCCTCCACCTCGATCTCCACGCGCTGTTCCTCGAGCGCACCGCTTTCAAGCTGTGCCGCCAGCTCCTCCCGGCGGGAGAGGCGCGTCTTCTTCTGCTCCTCGGTCTCGCTTTCCGCCGCCGGGAGCGCCGGTGCGCCGAAAATCATCTGCAGCGGATTGCCGGCCGGCGCCTTTTTGGGCTTGCCGTGCTGGAGGATGTCCAAAAGCTTCTCCTCCGCCATCGCCTTTGCCTGCGCCGCTACGGTCTGCTGCCGCGCCTTTTTGGTCATGCGGATGGAGACCTCCACCAGATCCTTCACGATGGATTCCACATCGCGCCCCACATAGCCCACCTCGGTGAACTTGGTGGCCTCGACCTTCAAAAAGGGCGCGTCCACGAGCTTTGCGAGCCGCCGGGCGATCTCCGTCTTGCCGACGCCCGTCGGCCCCACCATGAGGATGTTCTTGGGCGTCACCTCGGCCTGCTCCTCTTCCGAGAGCAGGCTACGGCGGTACCGGTTGCGCAGCGCGATGGCCACCGCCCGCTTGGCCTCCTGCTGGCCGATGATGTATTTATCCAGCGCCGCCACGACTTGCTTTGGGGTCAATTCCGCCATGCTCACACCTCCTCGACCGTGATATGGTCGTTTGTGTATACGCAGATCCCGGCCGCGATCTTGATCGCCTTTTGGGCGATCTCCCGCGCGGGAAGGTCGGTATTCTCATACAGCGCCGTCGCCGCCGCATAGGCATACGACCCGCCGGAGCCGATGGCGAGCACCCCCGCGTCCGGGCGGATGACCTCCCCCGTGCCGGAGACAAGCAAAAGTTCCTGCGCGTCCGCCGCGATGAGCATCGCCTCCAGCTTGCGCATGGCCTTGTCGCTGCGCCATTCCTGCGCCAGCGCCACCGCCGCGCGCTCCAGCTTGCCGCCGTATTGCTCCAGCTTGGCCTCAAACCGCTCGGACAGGGTGAAGGCGTCCGCCACCGAACCGGCAAAGCCGACCGCGACCTTCCCGTGATAGATGCGCTTGACCTTTACCGCACCGTGCTTGAACACGGTGCTCTCCCCCATCGTAACCTGCCCGTCGCCCGCCACGGCTGTATGCCCGTCCCGGCGCACCGCCACGATCGTCGTCCCTCGAAATTCACTCATTTGCGTTCTCCTCCTTCGCCGCGCCGCCCGGGCAAAATGCCCGTACCTGCGCCGCATAGGGCTCCAATGCCGCAAGCGCCTCCCGCGCGACCTGTTCGCGCTTTTCCGCCTTCTTGCGGAAGCGGCCCTGCGGCTCCTCCATGATGCCGAAGGTAATGTTCATCGGCTGGAAATCCGCCGACGCGCTGCTGCTCACATAGGCCGCGAGCGCGCCGATCGCCGTCTTAGCCGTGAGGCGCGGGATCGGCTCGCCCGCCCATTGATAGGCTGCGCACAGCCCCGCGTACAGTCCGCTGGCCGCCGATTCGACATAGCCCTCCACACCCGTCATCTGCCCCGCAAAGAAGATGTCCGGGTTGCTGCGCAGGCGGTAGCAGCCGTCCAGCAGCCGCGGAGAGTCCAGATAGGTGTTCCGGTGCATGACGCCAAGCCGCGTGAATTCCGCGTGCTCCAGCCCCGGGATCATGGAAAAGACCCGCTTCTGCTCCGGGAATTTCAAATGCGTCTGGAAGCCCACGATGTTGAACATGCGCCCCTCCGCATCCTCCTTGCGCAGCTGCACGACGGCATAGGGCATCTGTTCGCCCTCCCGCGCCAGGCCGACCGGCTTGCACGGGCCGAACAGCAGCGTCTGGTACCCGCGCTTGGCCATCACCTCGACGGGCATGCAGCCTTCAAAGACGCCCTCCTGCTCGAAGCCCTTCATTTCGACACATTCTGCGCTCACCAGCGCCTCGTAAAAGGCATCGAACTGCGCCCGATCCATCGGGCAGTTGATATAGTCGCTGCCGCGCTCATAGCGCGAGCCCCAAAACGCCTTCTGCATGTCGATGCTCTCGCCCAGCACGATCGGCGCCGCCGCGTCGAAAAAGTGCAGCTGCTCCCCGCCGATTTCCCGGGAAATGGCCTCGAACAGCGCCTCGGAGGTGAGCGGCCCCGTCGCGACGATGGTGATCCCCGCATACCCCGCGAGGTGCGTCACCTCTTCCTCTACCACCGTGATGCACGGGTGATTGCGGAGGTAGTTTGTGATATAGTCCGAAAAGGCGTATCGATCCACCGCCAGTGCGCCGCCCGCGGGGACGCGGCAGGCCTCCGCCGCCTGCATGACAAGCGACCCGACCCGCCGCATTTCCTCCTTCAACAGCCCCGCGCCGTTGGCCAGCCGGTCGGACCGGAGCGAGTTAGAACACACGAGCTCCGCAAAGCCGTCGTACCGGTGCGCCGGGCTCTTCTTTGCCGGCTTCATCTCATAGAGCCGCACGGGGATCCCCCGCTCCGCCAGCTGATAGGCCGCCTCCGCGCCCGCCAGCCCGGCGCCGATGATTCTCACTGCGTTAGGCATTTTCCTCTTCCTTTTTGGGTTTCTGATTGGTTGGACACTGCTCGTTGCCGCACTTTTTGTACACGGCCTTGCCGCGGCCGCGCTTTAGGACCATATAGCTTCCGCAGACCGGGCACTTTTCCTCGATCGGCATATCCCACGACACGAAGTCGCATGCCGGATAGTTCGCACATCCATAGAAAATGTTGCCCCTCTTGGACCGCTTCTGCACGATTTCTCCCCCGCATTTCGGGCAGGGAACGGCGATCTTCTGCTGGATCGCCTTGGTATTCTTACAGGTCGGATAGTTCGGACAGGCGATGAATTCGCCGAAACGCCCGGTTTTATACACCATCTCCGCCCCGCAAAGCTCGCACTTAATCCCGGCCGGCCGGTCGGGGATCTTGATCTGCTCCACCTCGGCCTCCGCCTTTTCGAGCTCCTTTTCAAAGGGGCCGTAGAAGTCCCGGATGATCCCCTTCCAATCCTGCCCGTCGCTTTCGACGGTGTCCAGCTTCTCCTCCATGTCCGCCGTGAATTCCACATTGACGATGTCCGGAAAGCTCTTTTCCATGATCTCGGTCACAATCTCGCCCAATTCCGTCGGGACGATCATCTTCTTTTCCTTTTTGACATACTTGCGGTCCAGGATGGTCGAGATGGTCGGCGCATAGGTGGACGGCCGGCCGATGCCGAGCTCCTCCAGCGTGTGCACGAGCGACGCCTCGGTGTAGCGCGCAGGCGGCGAGGTGAAGTTCTGCTTAGGCGTGATCTCCCGGGCCAGACAATGGTCGCCTTCGCCCATCGGCGGCATCGAGAGGTTGACCTTCTCGTCGCTCGGCGCCTCCTCTTCCTTATATACCGCGAGGTACCCCGGGAATTTCAGCTTGGAAAAGCTCGCACGGAAGGTATACCCCGCCGCATCCAGTGAATAGCTCATCGTGTCGTACTTGGCCGGCGCCATCTGGCTTGCCAGAAAGCGCGTGTAGATGAGGTTATACAGCTTGTACTGCTCCGCGGTCAGGCAATCCTTGAGGCTCTGCGGCGTGTGCTGCACATAGGTCGGGCGGATCGCCTCGTGCGCGTCCTGCGCATTCTTGCGCCCGGCGTAGATATTCGGCTTGGCGGGGTAGTATTCCGCGCCATAGCGTTCCAAGATCGCGTCCTTGGCCGCCGCGCGCGCTTCCTCGGAAATGCGCGTAGAGTCGGTACGCATATAGGTGATGAGGCCGACCGTCTCGCGGTCGTTAATCTTGACGCCCTCGTACAGCCCCTGCGCCACCATCATCGTGCGCTTGGTCGTAAAGCCCAGCTTGCGCGCCGCGTCCTGCTGCAGGGTGCTCGTCGTAAACGGCGCATACGCCTTGCGCTGCCGCGTCGACTTCTTGGCCTCTGTGATGACAAATTCCTGTGTGCGGACGGCGGACAGGATCTCCTGCACCTCCGCCTCGCTCTTGGGGACAAGCTTCTTCTTGCCCTTGCCGAAGAAGGACGCCTCAAAAGCGTGCTTGCCCTGCATATCGGTCAGGATCGCCTGGATCGTCCAATACTCCTGCGGCTTGAAATCGCGGATCTCCCTTTCGCGATCGACGATCAGCTTGACGGTCGAGGACTGCACGCGCCCGGCGCTCAGCCCGCGGCGCACCTTCTGCCACAAAAGCGGCGACAGCTTATAGCCCACCAGGCGGTCGAGCACGCGCCGCGCCTGCTGCGCGTTGACGCGCCCCATGTCGATCTCACGCGGATTCTTGATCGCGTGCGTGACGGCCGACTTGGTGATCTCGTTGAATTCGACGCGGTGCACATCCTTTTCCTCCTTGGGGAGCGCCCCCGCGATGTGCCAGGAAATCGCCTCTCCCTCGCGGTCCGGGTCGGTCGCGAGATAGACCTGATCGGCCTGCTTGGCCTGCTTTTTCAGGTCGTTCAACAGCGCCGTCCGCCCGCGGATGACGATATACTGCGGCTCAAACCCGCCCTCGATGTCGATGCCCATCTTGCTCTTGGGCAGGTCGATGAGGTGCCCGTTGCTCGCCGCGACCTTATACCCCTTCCCCAAAAACTTTTCGATGGTCTTGGCCTTCGCGGGAGACTCCACGATGACCAAATTATATTTTTCCGCCTGTGCCTTCTTGGTTCTAGCCATTCTTCTCCTTCTCCTGCCGTCCCACTAGAGCTTCAGCCCAAAGGTATTGCCCGGCAGCCTCTCTATGATTCCCCGCAATTCCAGCATGGTGAGCGCCGTGCTCACCTCTGCGGCGGGCTTTCCCAGCAGGTCCACGATCTGCTGCATGGAAAAATCGCCCTTTAGAAGCAAATTATATAATTCCCCCTGCAAAAAATCAAGCCCGGGGGGCGGGGGCGGCGCTTCTTTTCGCCGGGCGGCGCCTTTTTTGGCGCCGTCCCAGCCGTAGTATTCCAAAATTTCCTGTGCACAGCAGACCTCCGTCGCACCCATGGACAACAGGCGGTGGATGGTCTCGAAATTCCCGCCGCCGTCGCCGCGGTTCAAAATGAAGATGTCGCGATTGGCGTCGCAGGCATAGTTGACCGTGATGTTCGCCCCGCTGCGCAATCCGGCCTCGCCCAGCACGACGCCGCCCGCAAGCCCCGCGATGATACGGTTGCGCAGCGGGAAATGCCGCGGGTTCGGCGAGCTGCCCGGCGCATATTCGCTCAAGATCAGCCCCTCGTCGCAGATGCGGGCATACAGCTCCGCATTTTCCTGCGGATAGATCACATCTACCCCGCAGCCCAGCACCGCGATCGTCCGCCCACCGGCCTCCAGCGCGCCCCAATGCGCCTGTGTGTCGATGCCCCGCGCCATGCCGGATACGATGGTCACGCCCGCTTCCGCCAGGCCGCCCGCCACTTCGCGCGCCGCGGCCGCGCCCTTCCTAGAAACATGCCGCGAGCCCACCATGGCCAGGCTGCGTTTGGAGAAGTTTTCGCCGTTCCCGAGCGCATACAGCACCGCCGGCGGCCGCCAAAGGTCTTTTAACAGCTGCGGATATTCCGGGCTCACCGCCGTCATCACGCGGATACCGCGGCGCTCGATCGCATAGATCTCCTCCCGCAGGAGGTCGAAATCTGCGCGCGCCCGCAGATGGGCGCGCGCCTTGTCGGACAGGCGCAGCCGGTGATCCTGCATCGCCTGCGGGTCGGCAAAGATCTGTTCCAGCGTATACCCGGCGGCGGCCACCGCAAAGATGGTACCGATGCCGACTCCGGGGCAAGAGGCCATCCAGTACCAGTACAGTTCTTTCTGCGTGCGTTCCATCTCAGCCTCCCCAATACTTGCGGTCCAGCGTGCGGTATTGGATCGCCTCGGCCAGATGCTGCTCGCGGATCTGCGCCTCTCCCGCCAGGTCGGCGATCGTCCGCGCGACCATGCGGATGCGCGTATAGGCCCGGGCGCTCAGCTTCATGACCGAAAAGGCCTGCTGCAACAGCGCCTGCGCCCCGGGCGACAGCGGGCAATATTCCTCCAACAGCTCGCCCTTCAGCTGACTGTTGGAAAAGATCCCGGCCGCGCGGTACCGTTCCCGCTGCAGGGCGCGCGCGACGTCCACCCGGCGCTTGACCTCCGCCGAGCTCTCCTCCGCCGAGGGGCGCTCCAATTCCGCATAGCTCGGGCGGGATACCTCAATATGCAGGTCGATCCGGTCGAGCAGCGGCGAGCTGATGCGCGCCAGATAGCGGCTGATCTGATGCGGCGTGCAGCGGCACTGCCGCTCCGCGTCGCCATAATATCCGCAGGGGCAGGGGTTCATCGAGGCCGCCAGCATGAACCGCGCCGGGTATTCCACCTTGGCGTTGGCGCGCGCGACCGAGACGAACCCGTCCTCCATCGGCTGCCGCAGGGCCTCCAGCGTCTCCCGCCGGAATTCCGGCAACTCGTCCAAAAAGAGCACGCCGCCGTGCGCGAGGCTGACCTCGCCCGGCCGCGCCTTGCTCCCGCCGCCGATGAGCGCCGCCATCGACGCCGAGTGGTGCGGGCTGCGGAAGGGGCGGCTCGCGATCATCGGTTCGCCGCGCAGTTCCCCGGCGATAGAGTGGATCTTGGTAATCTCCAACGCCTCCTCAAAGCTCAGCTCCGGCATGATCGAGGGGATCGCCCGCGCGAGCATCGTTTTGCCCGCGCCCGGCGACCCGATGAGCAGGATGTTGTGGCCCCCGGCCACGGCGATCTCCATCGCCCGCTTGGCCTGCGCCTGCCCCTTGATGGCGCGGAAATCCACGCCGCCGCCCGGCTGTGCGTCCGGCCGGAAGGGCTGTGCCTCGGCGTAGCGCGGACTGCGCTCTCCCTTCAGCACCTCCGCCACCTCCGCCAGCGTCGCCACCGGGATCACCCGGATCCCCTCGACATAGGCGGCCTCCGGCGCGTTTTCCGCCGGGAGGAACACCGTCTCTGCCCCGCGCGCCTTGGCGTCGATCACCATGGGGAGGATGCCGC
>CAKTFI010000012.1 GCA_934555865.1 uncultured Christensenellaceae bacterium
GTGCAGACAACGATGGACACGTACAGCCACCTGTACCCCAACAAGCAGGTGGAGGTAGCCAGACAGCTTGACGGCATTATGCCGTGAGCCTCTGGCTACAAAAATCGCTGCAAATGTAGCCGATTTGTAGCCACCAAAAAAGAAAAATCCTGAAAAACGCTGTATTACCAACGCTTTTCAGGATTCGGAAAACACGAAATATTTATTCCCACTCGATCGTGCCCACGGGCTTCGGCGTGAGGTCATAGACCACGCGGTTGATGCCGGGGACTTCGGCCGTGATGCGCGCCGTGATCTTGTGCAGGAGGGGATAGGGGATCTCCTCGATCGTGGCGGTCATGGCGTCCTTCGTGTTGACGGCACGGAGGATGGCCGGCCAGCCCTCATAGCGCTTGCCGTCCTTGACGCCGACGCTCTTGAAGTCGGGGACGGAGATGAAATACTGCCAGACCTTGCCTGCCAGGCCCGCGTTCGCAAATTCCTCGCGCAGGATGGCGTCCGCTTCGCGCAGGGCGTGCAGACGGTCGCGCGTGATCGCGCTCAAGCAGCGCACGCCGAGGCCGGGGCCGGGGAAGGGCTGCCGCTCGACCATGGAGGTGGGCAGGCCCAGTGCCTTGCCGACGACGCGTACCTCGTCCTTATAGAGCAGGCGAAGCGGCTCGACGAGCGCAAACTGCATGTCCTCGGGCAGGCCGCCGACATTGTGATGCGCCTTGACGCCCTTGCTTTCCAGGATATCGGGATAGATCGTGCCCTGGGCGAGGAAGGAGATGCCTTCGAGCTTCTTGGCCTCCTCGTCAAACACCTTGATGAACTCGCCGCCGATGATCTTGCGCTTGGCTTCTGGGTCGGAGACGCCGGCGAGCAGGTCGAGGAAGCGGTCGGTCGCGTCGACATAGACGAGGTTGGCGTCCAGCTGGTTCTTGAAGACCTCGATGACCTGTTCGCTTTCGCCTTTGCGCATCAGGCCGTGATTGACATGGACGCAGACGAGCTGTTTGCCGATCGCGCGGATGAGCAGCGCGGCGACGACCGAGCTGTCCACCCCGCCGGAGAGGGCGAGCAGCACCTTTTTGTCGCCGACCTGTGCGCGGACGGCGGCGACTTGCTCGGCAATGAACGCCTCCGCCTGTGCGGGCGTTTCGATGCGGGCCATGGTTTCAGGGCGCATATTGTTCATAGTAAACCTCCTAAAAAGGATCATAGATGATTGAAACGCCTCTATTGTAGCATAGGAGGGGGCGGCTTGGCAATCGGGAGGTGAAAAAGAAGGGGAGCGCCTAAGGGAGAAGAGCAGGGATGTACAAAATTTATTTATCGGCATCTGTTTTGCAGGGTGGAATATACGGCGTTGACAGCCTCGATATAGCAGGAAAAGGAGGGGTGTTTGCCAGAGATGAGATAGGCGGGAAGTAGGTATTTGTTTTTGATCGCCAGATATTGTTCTCGAACAAGAGGCCATTCCCCGCAGTCTTTGATATAGGCTGCTTTTTCCCGGAGCTTTTCGGAGTTTGGAGCCTTGTTCCAATAATACCCATCACAAAGAGCATTTCTTGTTTTCTCGTGTATCAACCGATAAACGCCGTTGTCATCCAAAAAAGTGATGCAGATATCTATGGAAAATTCCGTGGGATTCCCGGTTTCGAAATGGAACTTTTTCGTCGTAAGAGAGGAGGTAGAGTCTTCGCAATCACCCAAACAATGCGAATTAAGAACTTGGTTTAGGGCTTTTCTTGCGCATTCCTTGATCGTTCGGCGATCATGAATATTTTCGCAACGCACGATTTCCAGATTGTAGTCCAAATCAATGGGTTGTGATGCATTCTGCGTGATGAGGTTTCGCGCACCACTGCCGACAAGATAGAAATTGGCACCAATATTGTAATTCTCCTTGAGTAGGTGGCAAAAATCTTGCATGATTTTCCCGCATAGATGGCGAACGCGGCTTAGATAGCTCTTGTCTTCCACATATTTGAACATAGGAACTCCTTTCTTCCCCCCAACCATTCCATTTTCATCTTGTGATAAAAATCATTATAATATAGCAGAAGCAGGAAATAAGCGCAAGCGCTTTTTCGAAAAACTATGCATGAAATTTCAAATTTCTCGGCCCATATGTCCATATAAAAACAGGACGCGCGCCGCCGAGAGTTGCCCGGCGGGCGTGTCCTGTGGGTGGGTCATTCAATGCGGGGAAGGAAGGCTTACTCCCATTCCACGGTTGCTGGGGGCTTGCCCGTGATGTCGTAGACCACGCGGTTGACATGCGGGACCTCATTGACGATGCGGGAGGAGACCCGGCCCAGGATCTCATAGGGGACCTCGGCGAAGGTGCAGGTCATGAAGTCGCTTGTGTGGATGGCGCGCAGCGCGACGGTGTAGTCATAGGTGCGGCCGTCGCCCATCACGCCGACCGAGCGGACATTGGTGAGTACGGCGAAGTACTGGTGCGCGCCGTAGTGCGCGGCCTCGAGTTCCTCGCGGAAGATCGCGTCGGCATCGCGCAGGATGTCCAGCTTTTCGCGGGTGATGTCGCCGATGACGCGGATGGCCAGGCCGGGGCCGGGGAAGGGCTGCCGTTCGACGAGCGCGTCCGGCAGGCCGAGGCGGTGGCCAAGCACGCGGACCTCGTCCTTAAACAGGCCGCGCAGCGGTTCGACAATGCCCTTGAAATCCATGCGTTCCGGCAGGCCGCCGACATTGTGGTGGCTCTTGATCGTGGCGGAATTGTTCGCGCCTGATTCGATGACATCCGGATAGATCGTGCCCTGCGCGAGGAAGTCGATGCCGTGGAGTTTTCGGGCTTCCTCTTCGAACACGGCGATGAATTCCGCGCCGATGATCTTGCGCTTGGTCTCCGGGTCGGTCACGCCGGCCAGCTTGGAAAGAAAGCGGTCCTGCGCATTGACGCGGATGAAGTGCAGGTCTCGCCCGGCGAACGCCGCCTCGACCTCGTCGCCCTCGTTCTTGCGCAGCAGGCCGTGGTCGACAAAGACGCAGAACAGCTGCCCCGGCACGGCCTTGGACAGCAGCGCCGCGCAGACCGAGGAATCTACTCCGCCGGACAGGCCGAGCAGGATGCGCCCCTCGCCCACGCGCGCGCGGATGGCCTGCACCTGCGTTTCGATGAAGTCATCCATCGTGTAATCGCCCGCGGCGCCGCAGACATTGTACAGGAAATTGTGCAGGATCTCGGTGCCGTGCGCGGTGTGCTCGACCTCCGGGTGGAACTGCACGCCATAGAGCTTGCGCGCCGGGTTGGCGATGGCGGCGTTGGGACAATTGTCCGAATGCGCGATGGAGACAAAGCCCTCCGGCAGGCCGACGACCTGGTCCGTATGGCTCATGAGCGTGGTCTGGTGCGCGTCCAACCCGGCAAAGAGGGCAGAGGCCGGGTCAACCGTGACTTCGGTCGTGCCGTATTCGCGCAGGGCGGCGGGCTGCACATCGCCGTGCAGCGTGTAGCACATGAGCTGTAGGCCATAGCAGATGCCGAGGACGGGGATGCCGAGCGAGAACAGTTCCGGGTTGCAGCGCGGCGCGCTCTCCTCATAGACGCTGTTGGGGCCGCCGGTGAAGATGATGCCGATCGGGTTCATAGCCCGGATCTCCTCGATGGGCAGGTTGCCCGGCTTGATGAGGGACAGGACATTGCATTCGCGGACGCGGCGGGCGATCAGTTCTTTATATTGTCCGCCGAAATCCAGCACAAGAATGGTTTGGTTGCTCATAGAGTGATGACTCCTTCAAAAACTTCGGTCGCCGGGCCCTGCATGGTGACGCCGGCGTCGGTATAGCAGATGGAAAGTTCCCCGCCAGCGAGCTGCACGCGGATGGGCTCTCCCTTTTGGAAGAAGCCGTTTTCCACGGCGGCGACGACGCTGGCGCAGGCGCCCGTCCCACAGGCGAGCGTTTCGCCGCTCCCGCGTTCCCACACACGCATTTTGATGGTGCGGTCGGGAAGAATGTTGCAGAATTCGGTGTTGACCCGCTCGGGGAAGAGGGGGGAATGCTCGAACTGCGGCCCCAGGTGCGCGAGGTCGATCGTGTCGACATCGTCCTGCCAGAAGAGGACACAGTGTGGGTTGCCCATGGAGACGCAGGTGATGGCATAGGTGCCGCCCGCGATGTCCACCGGGCGGGAGACGACAGCTTCCCCGGGGAGCGCCGCGGGGATGGCCGCGGGGGAGAGGATGGCCCGTCCCATGTCGACCTTGACGGAAGCGACCTTGCCGTCCTGCACGGTGAGGGAAAGGGACTTGACGCCGCTCTGCGTTTCGACCGTGAGGCGGTCGCCCGACACATAGCCGTGGTCATAGAGGTATTTCGCGACGCAGCGGATGCCGTTGCCGCACATCTTGCCCTCGCTCCCGTCGATGTTGAAGATGCGCATCTGTGCATCGGCGACAGAGGAGGGGCCGATCAGGATGATGCCGTCGCCCCCGACGCCGAAGTGGCGGTCAGAAAGGCGGGGAGCCAGTGTTTCCGGCGACGGGATGGGCTGCCGGAAGCAGTCCAGGTAGACATAGTCGTTGCCGCAGCCGTGCATTTTGGTGAAGTGCAGTTGCATACGAGCGCTCCTTTCCGGGGTAGAATTCAAATTTACCCTCTATTATAGCAAACTTTTTGCAAGAAAAAAACTGAAAATTTCAAAAAATGTCAATTGTCATAGGTCTTGCGGATATGCTCGGCGATGACCTTTTTGGAGACGCGCAGGTTCATGGCCTGCCGCTCGATGTAGCGGTGCGCCTGCGCCTCGCTCATGCCGAGGTACTGCATGAGCAGGTATTTGGCGCGGTCGATGGTGCGCAGCGCGTCCATCCGGCGCAGGAGGTCGGCGTTTTCCTGCCGCAGCGCGGCGAGCGAGCGCTGAGAGGCCTCGACGCGGGAGAGCGCGCACAGCATGTCTGCGCGGCCGCAGGGCAGGGGCAGCAGCCCGATGCCCGCCGCCAGCGCGCGCGGGAGCAGGGAGTGCAGCAGCGATTCCTCCGCCAAAAGCAGGGCGTCCCCAATGCGCTTGCCCAAAAATTCCCGGCAGAATTCCAGCCCAAGTGCGTCCGCAAGCGGCACCTCCGCGATGCACAGCGAAAAATGCTGGTCCACGAGCAGGCTGCGCGCCTGTGCACAGCTCCCGGCGAAGGTACAGGGCACCTGGGCGAACGGGGTGTCCGCCACCTGTGCCAGAAAGCGGTCTAAAAAGGCGGGGTCTGCGCTTAGAAGAAGCAGGTTGTGCAGCATGGAATCGGGCAAAGGGAGTCACTCCTTTCGGGAAAACTGTCCAAAAAACGAGAATACGGAAATGCAGGGTCGCATTTCCGTATTGCAGGGGAAAACCGCTTAGAGGGCGATGTATTCGCTGCGCTCCGCACCTACGGAAACATAGGCGATCGGGCAGTTCATTTCGCGCTCGATGTAGCGGATATAGTCGATGGCTGCCTGCGGAAGTTCCTCCAGCTTTTTGCACTTGGAGATGTCGCCGGAGAAGCCGGGCAGGTATTCATAGACCGGCTTGGCCTTCAAAAGGCGTTCGCCCGTCGGGAACTCGCGCGTGATCTCGCCGTCGACCTCATAGGCGACGCAGACCGGGATCTTGTCCATGCCGGAGAGGACATCGAGCTTGGTGAGCGCCAGCTCGGTCGCACCCTGCACCATCACGCCGTAGCGGGAGGCGACGACATCGAAGCCGCCGACGCGCCGCGGACGGCCGGTCGCTGCGCCGAATTCCGCGCCTGCGCCGCGCAGGGCGTCCGCCTCTTCGCCGAAGAATTCCGCCGTGAACGGGCCCTCGCCGACGCAGCTCGAATAGGCCTTGATGACGCCGATGACCTTGTCCAGCTTCTGGAAGGGGATGCCGGCGCCGATCGGGGCATAGGCCGCGATGGTGGAGGAGGAGGAAGTGTAGGGATAGATGCCAAAGTCGATGTCGCGCAGCGCGCCGAGCTGTGCCTCGAACATGATGCTCTTGTCGTGCGCGATGGCGTCGGACAGGTAGTAGGTCGTGTCGCAGATGTACTGCTTTAACGGGTCGCCATAGGTCTTGAGCCAGGCGAGCATGTCCTCGGTGCGGATCGCATCGGCGTGATAGCCGTCGTGCACCGTGAGGTTCTTCCATTCGACGATGCCCGCGACCTTCTTTTCAAGCGCGGCGGGATCCATCAGCAGGTCGCCCATGCGGATGCCCTTCTTCATGTATTTGTCGGCATAGACCGGCGCGATGCCGCGGCGGGTGGAGCCGAATTTGGCATCGCCCAGGCGGTCCTCCTCGAGGATGTCCATCTGCTTGTGATAGGGCATGCAGATGATTGCCTTGTCGCTGATGCGCAGGTTGGCGGGCGTGATGTGGACGCCCTTTTCCTCGAGGCGCGCAAGCTCGCCCACCAGGTGCTCGATGTCGATGACCATGCCGTTGCCCATGACATTGACGGTCGTGTCGCGCAGGATGCCCGAGGGCAGCAGGTTCAGGATGAACTTGCCCTTTTCATTGACAACGGTGTGCCCGGCGTTGTTGCCGCCCTGATAGCGGCTCACGATGTCGTAATCTGCGGAAAGCAGGTCGACCATGCGGCCCTTGCCTTCATCGCCCCAGTTGATGCCTACGATTGCTGTTACCATGACAATACCTCACTTTGTTTGAGAAAATGGTTGTATACGGTGGTTTCGGCCCCGTGGGGCCAGGAGTTTTTCAAAGGATCAGACGGTGATCTCGACCGAGACGCCGAGGGCGTCCTTATTTTCGGCAAGCACCGGCTCGACGAAGTCGCGCAGGAATTCCTCGGTCTGCTCTGCCGCGCGGCCGGTGAAGTTGCCGAACTGCATGAGGCCGGAAAGCTCCTCCTGCGAAAGGCCGAAGATCGGGTCCGCCAGGATGCGCGCCATGAGGTCGTTTTCCCGGCCGTAGAGCTTGACCTGCTCCGCCGCCGCGACGGAATGCCGCCGGATAGCTTCGTGCAGCTCCTGCCGGTTGCCGCCCTTCTTGGTGCAGTGCATGAGGATGGCCTCGGTCGCCATGAAGGGGAGCTCGTCATTTAGGTGCTTTTCGATCATCTTGGGATAGACCTTCATGCCCTCCACGATGTTGATATATAAGGAAAGGATCCCGTCCACCGCGAGGAAGGCCTCGGGCGTGGAGATGCGGCGGTTGGCCGAGTCGTCGAGCGTGCGCTCGAACCACTGCGTGCTGGCCGTGATGGCCGGGTTCTGCGCGTCGACGATCACATAGCGCGCGAGCGAGGCAATGCGTTCGCTGCGCATCGGGTTGCGCTTGTACGCCATGGCGGAGGAACCGATCTGCTTGGATTCGAACGGTTCGTCCACTTCCTTTAGGTGCGAGAGCAGGCGGATGTCGTTGGAGAACTTATGCGCGCTCTGCGCGATGCTTGACAGCACCGAAAGCACATAGAAGTCCACCTTGCGCGAATAGGTCTGCCCCGCGACGGGGTAGCAGGCGGAAAAGCCCATCTTGGCAGCCACCTTCTTTTCCAGTTCCTTGACCTTTTCGTGGTCGCCCTCGAACAGCTCGAGGAAGCTGGCGCAGGTGCCCGTCGTGCCCTTGCAGCCGCGCAGTTTCAATTGCGACAACTGGAAATCGAGCTGTGCAAGGTCCATGAGCAGGTCGTTGAGCCAGAGCGTGGCACGCTTGCCGACCGTGGTGGGCTGCGCCGCCTGGAAATGCGTATAGGCGAGCGTCGGCTGATCCTTATAGCGCGCGGCAAAGCGGCTGAGCGCCAAAATGGCGTTTAGCAGCAGGCGGCGGACCTGCATGAGGCCCATCTTCATCTGAATGATGTCCGTGTTGTCGCCGACGAAGCAGGAAGTCGCCCCAAGGTGCAGGATGCCGGCGGCATCGGGGCATTGCTGCCCATAGGCATAGACATGCGACATGACATCGTGCCGCACTTCCTTTTCGCGCGCGGCGGCGACTTCGTAGTTGATGTCTTCGGAAAAGTCACGCAGGGACTGGAGCTGTGCTTCGGTGATCGGAAGCCCCAGTTCCTTTTCGGATTCCGCGAGGGCAATCCAGAGCTTGCGCCAAGTGCGGAACTTGGTCTCTTCCGAAAAGATATGCTGCATTTCCCGGCTGGCATAACGCCCGCACAGGGGATTTTGATAGATGCTGTGATCCATGAAATGCGTCCTCTCTTGCCCCGGCTGGGCGGGGCGCGTTTGCGGGGAAGCGAAAAGTCCGTTTCCCAATCCCTATTATACATGATTTCTGCAATTTGTACATGTGTAATTGGGGAAAATCATTCACTTCTGCCCAGAAGATTTTTACACATAGGCGCGAATGCTTCGGCCGACGGGCAGGCCGCATGGGGAGAGAAATGCACAATACGGCAAAAAAAGTTGCAAAAAAGAGTTGACAAACGCCGCGCGCGTGCTATAATAACCCACATGAAACAGCAAAGGCGCTGTGGGCAAGGAGAATTGCCCCCGTGGCTTTGCTGTTTTTTTGTTTTCCGCCCCGCGGGCGGGAAGAGCGTGGTCTATTCTATTTGAAATATAAAGGAGAAAACAGCATGAAAACGATTCCGGAAATCTTCGGCAGCATGGTCTTTAACGAAAAGGTCATGAAGGAACGGCTCCCCAAGGAAACCTTCAAGTCTTTGAAGTCGACCATCGAGAAGGGCGAGCCCCTAAACGGCGACATCGCCAATGTCGTGGCCAACGCCATGAAGGAATGGGCGATGGAAAAGGGCGCGACGCATTACACGCACTGGTTCCAGCCGATGACGGGCATGACGGCCGAAAAGCACGACAGCTTCATCTCGCCGGAGCCGGGCGGGGCGGTCATCATGGAATTTTCCGGCAAGGAGCTCATCAAGGGCGAGCCGGACGCATCGAGCTTCCCCTCGGGCGGGCTGCGCAGCACCTTTGAGGCGCGCGGCTATACCGCGTGGGACCCGACCTCCTACGCCTTTGTGAAGGACGGCGTGCTGTGCATCCCGACGGCGTTTTGCTCCTATAGCGGCGAGGCGCTCGACCAGAAGACGCCGCTTCTAAAATCCATGGAGCTGTTGAACAAGGAAGCGCTGCGCATCCTGCGCATCTTCGGCACCAAGGGCAAGCGCGTGCTCACGACCGTGGGGCCGGAGCAGGAGTACTTCCTCATCGACAAGTCGGTCTATGAAGCGCGGCCCGATCTCATGAACTGCGGGCGGACGCTGTTCGGCGCGCGCCCAGCCAAGGGGCAGGAGCTGTCCGATCACTACTTTGGGGCGCTCAAGACGCGCGTCACCGCGTTCATGCACGACCTGAACGAGGAGCTGTGGAAGCTGGGCATCAATGCCAAGACCGAGCACAACGAGGTCGCCCCGGCACAGCACGAATTGGCGCCGGTGTTTGCAACGACCAACATCGCGGTGGATCACAACCAGCTCACGATGGAGCTTATGAAAAAGGTCGCCATGCGGCACGACATGGCCTGCCTGCTGCATGAAAAGCCGTTTGCAGGTGTGAACGGCAGCGGCAAGCACAACAACTGGTCGATGAGCACGGACACGGGAGTGAACCTCCTGGAGCCGGGCAAGACCCCGGCGGAGAACGCGCAGTTCCTGCTCATCCTGGCGGCGGTCATCAAGGCGGTGGACGAATATCAGGACCTTTTGCGCGTGTCGGTCGCGAGCGCGGGCAACGACCATCGCTTGGGTGCGAACGAGGCGCCGCCCGCCATCATCTCCATGTTCCTGGGCGACGAGCTGACCGCGATTTTGGAGGACATCGAGGCGGGCAAGATCCACAAGGACACCGGCCGCCGGTATATGGAGATCGGCGCGGCCGTGCTGCCGTCCTTCCCGATGGACAACACCGACCGCAACCGGACCTCGCCGTTTGCCTTTACGGGCAACAAGTTCGAATTCCGCATGGTCGGTTCCAGCCAGAGCGTTTCCATGGCCAACACCGTGCTCAACACGATCGTGGCCGAGGAGTTGGCGCAGTTCGCGGACATCTTGGAGACGAGCGGCGACATCGCGGCGGATGTGAACGAGATCGTGATCAAGACGCTGAAGGAGCACAAGCGCATCATCTTCAACGGCAACAACTACAGCGACGAATGGGTGGTCGAGGCGGAACGCCGGGGGCTTTTGAACCTGAAGTCGACGCCGGATGCGATTGAGACGCTGCTCTTGCCCAAGAATGTGGAATTGTTTGAAAAGTACGGCATCTTCACGGCGGCGGAGCTGAAGTCGAGAAGCGAGATCATGCTGGACAACTACAACAAGACGCTGCACATCGAGGCGCTCACCATGATCGACATGACCAAGAAGTCCATCCTGCCCTCGGTGATCGAGTATCAGGGCATGCTGGCGGACACGGCGGCCTCCAAGAAGGCGGTGAGCGAGCATCTCTCGACCGAGGTGGAGGAGAAGCTGCTGGACACGGTATCCAAGCTCTCGGCGTGCCTGTATGCGGATCTGGAGGCGCTCGAGAAGGCGGTCATCCGCGCGAACGACCTGCCGGACGGCATCGAGAAGGCGCATTTCTATCGCGAAGAGGTGTTCAGCCGCATGGCGGCGCTGCGCGGCGTGGCCGACGAATTGGAGCTCACGGTGGGCGAGGAATATTGGGCGTTCCCGACCTACAGCGACATCCTGTACAGCGTGAAATAAGCCCAGCAAAACAAAATGAGAAAAGACCGGCGGCGGGAGCGATCCTGCGGCCGGTTTTTTTGTGGGGGGAGGAAAAAGAAGCGGGTCGAAAGCAAATGGGACGAGGAAATGGGTAAACAAGAGGGGAAGGCGGGATTTTGCGGAGGGGAAAATGCAGGGCAAATGGGCAAAGCGGCAAGGCGATTTGGTGGGGAGCGGCATCCATAAAAAGACGAAGGCCGCGTAAAAGGTCTGGAAAGGCGGCGGGGGGTGTGGTAGAATCGAAAAAGCAGGAGGAACAGGCGATGGAGAACAAGCAGCAGGAATGGACGGAGCGCGTGCAGGCGCTGCTCTGCCGGGAGGATTGGATTATTACGAACCTCGCCAATGCGGCGGCAGCGATCTGGGAAGGCGTGGAGCGCATCAACTGGGCGGGGTTCTACCTTTTGCGTGAGGGGGAATTGCAGCTGGGGCCGTTTCAGGGCAAGCCGGCGTGCGTGCGCATCCCGCTGGGGCGGGGCGTGTGCGGCACGGCGGCTGCGCAGGGGCGCACCGTGGTGGTGCGGGATGTGCATGCCTTTGCCGGGCATATCGCGTGCGACGCGGCGTCGGCTTCGGAGATCGTCGTGCCCATCCGCCGGGCGGGGCAGGTCGTGGCGGTGTTGGACATCGACAGTCCGGAGGTCGGGCGGTTCGGCGAGGCGGAGCAGGCGCTGTTTGAGGCGATCGCCCGCGCGGTGGAGCAGGTCTGGCCGGAAGGTGAGGCGTGAGCGGGTAGGCATTTTGCTCGAACGGCCGTGAGAGGCGGTGCGTTGCGGCGCGCAATAGGAAACGATCTTGTGATGGGAAGGATAAAAAAAGATGGTGAACATCCGGAGAGCGGAAGCGGCAGACGCGGAAGCAATATTGGCATACTGCCGCCTGGTCGGCGGCGAGACGGAGAACCTGACCTTTGGCGCGGAGGGTGTGGGATTGCGCATGGAGCAGGAGGCGGCCTATCTGGAGGGCATCCGGCATTCCGAACGGCAATTGTACCTGGTTGCAGAGGCGGAGGGGGAGATCATCGGCACGGGCGTGCTTTCCTGCGGCGGACGGCCGCGCCTGGCACATCGCGGAGAGATCAGCATTTCGGTCAAAAAGGCCATGTGGGGGCAGCATATCGCGACGCGCATGCTGGAGGAGATCCTGCGGTTTGCGCGGGAGCAGGCGAAGGTGCGCATCCTCTCCTTGGAGGTGCGCAGCGACAATGCCCGGGCAATCGGGCTATACCGCAAATTCGGTTTTGAGACGGTGGGGCGCTTCCCGGGATTTTTGCTGATCGACGGTGAGGAAGTCTCCTGCGATTTGATGCGCCTGCACCTGTAAGAAGAGGCGGCGCGGGAAAGAACGGCGGTCGGAAACGGTGAGGATTTCGCCGAGCCGCAAAACGGAAAAAGCCGGAATGCCTGCCGTGTGGAGGCGGACGGCGGGAAAATCGTGGATAGGAACGCAAAAAAAAAGACCAGCCAATGTGGCTGATCTTTTTGCAAATGCGCGTTACAGCGCCTTTTTGAGCTGATATGCGCCGTAGAGGTACAGACCCGGCAGCACGAGGCTCAGCAGCAGGGAGAAGACATTGACGGAACCGCCCGCGATGACGGAGAGCAGCGTGCCCAGCAGGGAGAGGCCGACCGTCACGAAGCAGCAGATGATGCAGGAATTGACTTTTTCCGGCTTGTCGCAGTTCTTGACGCCGAGGATGCCCGTCGTGAGCTCCAGCGCAGAGGAGGCCAACAGCAGGATGCAGGCGAACACGAGCAGGCCGACGAGCACATGGCCGCCGAGGTAGGCCGCCGCCGTGGCGAGCGCGCTCACGCCGATGAGGGCGATAAGGCTGGTCAGCAGCGCAATGGATCCGCCGATGATCATGAGGATCCCGCAAACTTTGAGCATTTGATTTTTCTGTTGCATGAGTAAACTCCTAAGTGAATATTGTGAACAAAGTATGAATACTTTTTCAGTTCCATCATAATATAAACGCCCCGGAATTTCAACAGGAAAATGCAAAATGTTGAAAAAATCTGCAGGACGGCGGAAGGGCGGCTTGTGCCGGGGGCAGAGCCTGGAGAGGCCGGAGCGACAGCGGCAATGCGGCATGGCTGTGCGGGGAGGGGCGGTGTACGGCGCGCCTATAGGAGACTTGGCGTCGCACCGGAAGTGTGGCGCTGCCGGAGGCGGCATGGCTCGTGCATAGTTTGCGGCGGGGATGCATAGATTGATAGAGAAATCCGAAAAAACAGAGGGCGGGACAATGAATCGAGGGAAAACGGCGAACCGGACGGCAAAGGGCAAAAAGCGCAGCGGGGGCGGATGGCTGTCCCGCGCGGCCAAGGGCGGCGTGCTGGGGTTGGCGGCGACGATCTTCTGCATCCTGGCATTTGCCGTCGCCGTCAAACAATTTGGGCTTTCCGACATGGTCATCTCGGCGGTCAACCAAGCGATCAAGGTGGGCTCCATCTTCCTTGCGGCCTATGCCGCCGCGAAGAGCAGCCCGGAAAACAAGCTCCTCGCGGGTGCGGGCGCAGGGGCGGCGTATGTGATTTTGGGCTATTTGGCATTTTCGCTGATCCAAAGCCGCTGGGGCAAGGTGCGGCTGCTGCTGGCAGACCTCGGCATGGGGCTGGTGATCGGGGCGCTGACGGCGATCATCTTTGCGCGGCTGGGGACGGAAAAAACCAAGCGCGCCTAGGAAAAAACGGCGGCAAAGCGGGCATACTACCCCCGAAAGGAGGGAGCGTATGCAGGAAAAACATGCGACACAGGCACTTTGCCAGGAGATCTGCCTCGGGTGCGCCATGGCCGGGACATCCATCCGGGCGTTGACGCGGCGGGCCCGGGAAAAGGACATCGCGCTCGCCCTGAACGACCTGCGGCACCGCTATGCGGCGCTGGAAGCGGCGGCGGCGGAGATGCTCAAACAAAGCGGCGGGCGGCCGAGAAAGGCGCGTGTCCCGCGGGCGGCGGATTGCGTCACGATCTATGCACGGACGATGTTTGACCGCTCTCCGGCGCGGTTGGCGGGCATCGTGCTCACCGGGTTTTCCAAGGGCGGCGCGGCGTTGGAGGAGGCGCTGACGACGCATCCGGACGCGAGCCGGGAGGCCAAGGCGCTCTGCCGGCGCGTTTTGGCGGTACAGGAGCAGGAGCGGCCCCGGTTTCAAAGGTATTGCCGCGCTCGGCGATAGGAGGATAAGGAAAGGCGGCTGCGGCCCCGGGCGGCAGAGGAGAAAAGACCTTCCACAGGGAGCCGTATCGGGCGGCCTGCGGAAACGGAGGGAAGCCGCATCGAGGCGCAAACGGCGCGAGGCGGGATACACAGGTGGAAAGTGGGCCGCATGCGCGGAAACGAGCATCGGGCGTTCGGAAACGAAACGCAGGCATGCCTTGCCGCAACAGGGCGGCGGATGGAAAAGAAAGCATCGGGGATGGCAAAAGGAACCGTTGGCGGGAAAGCCGGGCGGTTTCTTTTTGCGTGCGCGGACATATTGAAAAACTTAGGTCTCCTCCAGCGGGCGCAGGAGGAACAGCGCCGGGTACAGGCCGCCGGCCGAGAAGTTCACTCGGCCCTCCAGCGCGAATTTGCCGTCGATCTCGGCGAGGAGCAGCTTCTTTTCGTTGGTGAACAAAAAGGCGCGGCCGCCGGGCGCGAGCATGTGGCGGAGGTTTTGCAGGAAGGCCGCATACAGCCGTTCGTTTCCGGCGTGGTTGGACACGCGCAGGCCGAACGGCAGGTTGGCAATCACTTCGTCATAGGTGCGGCGGAAGGGATGCGAAGCGTCCTTGACGAACAGGTCGGCGGACACACCGGCCGCTTCGACATTGGCCCGCGCGATGCGCACCGCCGCGGGGGAGATGTCCGACCCGGCAAGCGAGGCATGCGGCAGCCGGGCGCGTTCCAACAGGAAGGTCCCCGCGCCGCAGAAGCAATCGAGCACGCGGGAATTCTCCCGCGCATAGGGCGCGAGCACGCGGCAGCAGGCGGCGGCGACGGCGGGGTGCATGGAGGCGCTTATGGCCTGCTTGCGATAGGCAAAGCGCGTGTCGTTCTGCGACCCCGGGAAGAGCACCGCCGCGAACCGGCGGCCGAGGCACAGGATGCGCAGCGTGAAGTCATAGGACGAGGGGCTGTTGTGCAGCGGGCTCGTGGCAAGGGCGTCCTGCACGGCCCGGTAGGCGCGAAGCCGTTCGTCGTGCGTGATCGTCGGCCCCACGACATCGAGGCGGTAGGACAGGTCCAGCCGGCCGTAGAGGTTTTTGACATTGCGGCATACGAGCGGCTGCGTCAGGCCGTGGACGGCGTGGAACAGCGAATCGCTCTCGAACAGCAAGATGCCGGCCTCATAGAACGCGCGGGCGCGGTATACGGGCAAAAAGGCGCGGGCGTTCTTTATGAGTGCGAGGCCGCTTTTGGCGTCAAAGGCGCGGGCGTCCCACCCGAGGGAGGAGAGCTCCTCCGCCGCGAGGCGGGCGTTGGGGCAGGTGAGCAGCAGGTCGCGCGGCTTTTGCATCGGCGCGTCCGGCACGGGCACAAAGGCGCGGGGCGACAGGGAGTCCTGCGCCTTGGAAAGCGCGTCGCGCTGGGCGCGCTGATGCTTGGCTTCCCCGGCCTCGAGGGGCGGAAGCGAAGCCAAAAAGGCGCGGGCGGCCTCATTTTTGTGCGCAGAGCCGAGCGCAAGCAGCAGCGAGGGCTTGACGAAGTCGATCTCCTCCGACCGGTAGGCGGCGATGAGCGCGTCCGCATGCGCATCGGCGTCCATCCGCCCGAGCAGTTCAGCGGTGTTTTTGCGCACCTTGGCGTCCGGGTTGGCGAGCAATTGCCCGGCCATCGCGGGGCGCAGGGCGAATTGGTGCGCGATGTGCCCGCGGCAGGCGGCGTCGACGCATAGGTCGGAAAGCGCCCGGGTGAGCGCGCGCTGTTCCTCCGGAGAGGTGCTGTAGGAAAGTGCCTGCGCGGCGCGGGCCAGCTCTGCCGGTTTGGCGAGCGGGAGCAGCGCTTCGCGGCGCGCCCGGGGGGAAGCGTCCTTTTGCGCATAGAGCGTGGTCAGAAAATCAAGCATGGCGTTTCTCCGCAACTGAAAGCACGACGCGGGCGACGGCCTCGGCGCCGTTGGACAGGGGGCTCTCTGCCATAGCCTTTCGCATGGCCGGGGCGTGTTCCTCGAGCGCGGAAAGCGCCTGCTCGAGCGAAGCGGGTGTGATGTCGTTTTGCATGAGCACATCGGCAAAGCCCATCTTTTCGAAATAGCGGGCGTTTAGGATCTGGTCGCCCCGGCTGGCCTCGAGCGGCAGCGGGATGAGCAGGCTCGGCAGGTGCAGCGCGAGCAGCTCGAAGATGGCGTTGCTGCCCGCGCGGGACACCATGAGGTCGGCGGCGGCGAACAGATCGGCCAGGCCGTCCGAGACATATTCGAATTGCCGGTAGGCCGGGTTGCCCTCGAGCGCCGGGTTCAATTTGCCCTTGCCGCGGATGTGGCAGACATCGTAGCGTTCCGTAAGCCAGGGGAAGATGGTGTCGAGCGCTTCGTTCACGCTCTGTGCGCCGAGGCTCCCGCCCATGACGAGCAGCACCTTCTTTTTTCCGGAAAAGCCGAGGGTGGAAAGCCCCGCCGTACGCGACCCGGAAAGCAGGCTCGCGCGCACGGGCGCACCGGTCACGACCGCCTTTTCGGCCGGGATGCCCGCGGCCGCCGCCTCGAAGGAAAAGCAGATCTTTTCCGCCTTGGGCAGGCAGAGCTTGTTGGCGAGCCCGGGAGTATAGTCGGATTCGTGGATGACGACGGGGATGTGCAGGCTATGCGCGGCGAACACGACGGGCACGGACACATAGCCGCCCTTGGAAAAGAGGACATCCGGCTTCAGGCGGCGCAGCACCTTTTTGGCCTGCGCATAGCCGGACAGGATGCGGAAGGGGTCGCTCAGGTTTTTGAGGCTGAAATAGCGGCGCAGCTTGCCGGCGCTGACGCCATAGTAGGGAAGGCCGGCCTCGCCGATGATGTCGCGCTCGATGCCGTCCCGCGATCCGATATAGGAGACCTCTGCGCCCGCTTCCCGAAAATAGGGCAACAACGCGAGGTTGGGGGTCACATGGCCGGCGCTGCCGCCGCCCGTCAATACGATATGCATGAAAACTACCTCGTTTACAAAACTCTTGTGGTTCCTGCATAGCATACCACATTTCCCGGCAAATAGAAACAGGCAAAACGAGGGGAGGGGGGAGGAAAGGTACGCCGAGGTCGGGGGGACGGGGCGAATAGAATGTGGAAAGGGAAGAGTGCTCATTGCATGGGAGAATCTAGCTGTAAGGAAAGGGGGAAGGGAAAGAAGGGGAGAAGTGCGAGGGGAAGAGAGGCGCCGGACAGGAAAAAGAAGCAGGAAAGATGGATGCTGTGCGGGGAAGCCCGGATGAAGAGAGGAAGAAAGGGAAGGAAAAGAATGCGAGGGATAGACACGAGAGGGAAAATCGCCCACCGCGCGAAAAAGGCGGAAGGGGGGGAGGAACAAGGTTGGACCAGACGCGGAGGGGGGCAGGGAGAGGAAATGCCGTTCTCGGGTGACGCGGCGCCCATGGAGCCGGACACGAAGAGCGCAGGGAGAAGGAAAGGCCGGTCGCCGGGGGAAGGAAGCCAGGAGCATAGGGGGCGCGAAACCGCGGAGGCGGGAGGAGACGGCAAAGGATGCAGGAAGTGGACGCAAAAATTGCGGGGCGGGCGTTGAACAAGAAAACGCGGCATGCTATAATAAAACAAAGTAAGATCGGGGAATTTGCCCGGTCAAGAGGAGAACAGACGCATGTATTTGATCAGCACAAGAGGAAAGAGCAAAAAGATGCTGGCGCTGGACGCCGTGCTGCAGGGCATTGCGGAGGACGGGGGCCTATTTGTGCCGGAGACCTTCCCCAAAGTCCCGCTGGAGACGCTTTTGGAATGGGGGCGGACGCCCTATGCCGAATGCGCCGCGCGCGTGCTTTGCTGCTATTTTGATATAGAATACGAAGAAATGCTGTCCATGACGCGGGAGGCGTATGCCTCCTTTGCGGACAGCGAAGTGATCCCCATCCAGAAGATCGCGGAGGGGGAGTATGTGATGGAGCTGTTCCACGGGCCGACGCTGGCGTTTAAGGATGTGGCATTGCAGCTGCTGCCACGGCTCATGCGGCGCGCACTCGAAACCTCCAAGGAGGATGCGCTCATTTTGACGGCGACCTCGGGCGACACGGGCAAGGCGGCGCTCGAGGGCTTCCGCGATGTGCCGCGCACCAAGATCGCCGTGTTTTACCCGGAGGAGGGCGTGTCGGACATGCAGAAATTGCAGATGACGACGCAGCAGGGCCAAAATGTGTATGTCGGCGCGATCCGCGGGAATTTCGACGACGCGCAGAGCACGGTCAAGAAATTGTTCGCCGACCCGGCATTCCGGCGCGCGGCGGAGGAGCGGGGCATGCGCCTGTCCTCGGCCAATTCCATCAACTTCGGGCGGCTCGCGCCGCAGATCGCCTACTATATCTACAGCTACGGCCGCCTGGTCGCGGCGCGGGAGATCGAGGCGGGGCAGAAGGTGAACTTCGTCGTCCCGACGGGCAATTTTGGAAATATCCTGGCGGCGTATTACGCGATGCGCATGGGGCTCCCGGTCAACCGGCTCATCTGTGCATCCAACAAGAACAATGTGCTCACCGACTTTTTGGAATCGGGCGTGTATATGGCAAACCGCGAATTTTACAAGACGATCTCGCCCTCCATGGACATCCTCATTTCGAGCAACCTGGAACGGTTGTTGTTCGAGATCGTGGGGCGGGACAGCGACCGCGTCCGCCAGTATATGGGCGACCTAAATGAGCAGGGCAATTACCGCATCCGGCAGGCGGAAAAGCTGGAATTGGACGGCCTGTTCTTCGGCGGGTTTGCAGACGAATACCCGACGGCCAGCACGATCAAAAATACCTTTGCGAAGGAAGGGTACCTGATGGACACGCACACGGCGGTGGGCCGGACGGTATACCTCAATTATAAGCATTTGATGGGCGACGACACGCCGACCATTTTGGCGGCGACGGCCAGCCCGTTCAAGTTCCCGCAGGATGTGCTGCACGCGATCACGCGCGAGCGGCAGGCGGATGCCTTTTTGGCGGCAGAGGAATTGGCGCGCATCGCCGGGTTGGAGGTGCCGGAGGCGCTCACGAAGCTGAAGACGCAGCCCGTGCGCTTTACGGACAGCCTGGACAAGCAGGATATGGGCGCGCGTATTTTGGAAAATTTGTGAGGAGGCCGGTATGGAACAGAGTGAGAAGAAGATCATTTTCAGCGGCGTACAGCCCTCGGGCACGCTGACGCTGGGCAATTATTTGGGTGCGCTCAAGAACTGGGCAGAGCTCCAGGAGGATTATCGCTGCTACTACTGCGTGGTGGACATGCACGCGATCACGGTGCGGCAGGATCCGGCGGAGCTTCGGCGGCGGACGCTGGATGTGGCGGCGCTGTATATGGCGGCGGGTATCGACCCCAAAAAAAGCGTGATCTATGTGCAGTCGCATGTGCCGCAGCACGCGGAGCTTGGTTGGGTGCTCAACTGCTTCACCTATCTGGGCGAGCTTTCGCGCATGACGCAGTATAAGGACAAGGCGGCCAAGCATCAGGACAACCTGAACAGCGGGCTGTTCACCTATCCGGTGCTGATGGCGGCGGACATTTTGCTGTATCAGGCGGACCTCGTGCCGGTCGGGTCGGATCAGAAGCAGCATGTGGAATTGACGCGCGACCTCGCCATCCGGTTCAACAACCTGTACGGCGATGTGTTCACCGTGCCGGAGCCGTATATCGGCAAGGCGGGCGCGCGCATCATGAGCCTGCAGGAGCCGACGAGCAAGATGAGCAAGTCCGACCCCAACCCGAACGGGTATATCTCCATCCTGGACGATGCGGACACGATCCGCCGCAAGGTGAAGCGCGCCGTGACGGACAGCGACGGGGAAATTCGCCTGTCGCCGGACAAGCCGGGCGTGAGCAACCTGCTCGCGATCTATGCGGCGTGCCGCGGCGTGACGCCCGAACAGGCGGAGGCGGCGTTCGCCGGGATGGGGTATGGCGCGCTGAAGGACGGCGTGAGCGAGGCGGTGATCGCCGAGCTGGCTCCCTTGCAGGAGAAATACCGCGCGATTCGCGGCGACAAGGGGTACCTCGAAGGCGTCCTGCGCGAGAACGCGGAGATCGCGAGCCGTGCGGCGACCAAGACGCTGCGCAAGGTGCACAAGAAGGTCGGCTTCCTGGCGCGGTGAGTGTGCGGCCTGCCGGAAGCGCGGCGGGCGAACAGACCGCATAGCATATATCGTATATAGTATAATGTAGAAAAACGCCGGAAGGACAAATCCCCCGGCCGGATGCGCAGCGCCTGCAAGGCGGCGCAGGTGGGGAAAACAGGGAAACCAGCGGAAGAACACGGAATTTCCAAAAGGCGGCGAAGCGGGTGGCTCCCTTCAAGCGGAGGGGGCGCGCGAAGGCCGCAGCAGGCCATGCGGCGCGAAACCCAGGGCGGGTCGCCGCGGGGCAGGCAGAGGATCGGATGCGGAGGAATAGAGCATGAAATTTTCACAGATGCCGTATAAGCGCCCGGATGCCGAGACGCTTAAAAAACAGTGGACAGAGCTGACGGAGAGGCTGCAAAAAGCGGCCTCTTATGCCGAGGCGAAGGAAGTCTTTTTAGCAGAGCAGGCGCTGTCGCGCACGGTCGCGACGCAGGCGACGCTGGCGTCCGTGCGGCATTCCATCGACACGCGCGACGCATTTTACGACGCGGAGGAGCAGTTCTGGAACGCCGTTTCGCCGGAGCTTGAGGAATATGAGCAGGCGTGGAAGGCGGCGATGCTGGACTCGCCCTTCCGGGGAGATTTTACCGCAGAATACGGCGAATTGATGTTTTTGAACGCGGAGATCGCCCGCAAGTGCTTTGCGCCCGAAATCATCCCGGAGATGCAGCAGGAAAACGACCTGATGCAGGCGTATGAGAAATTGCTGGCCTCGGCGCAGATCCCGTTCGAGGGCAAGGTGTATACCCTGTCGCAGCTGGAGCCGCGCAAGACCGATCCGGACGACGCGCGGCGTCTCGCGGCGTGGCAGGCCGACGCGAAGTGGTCGATGGAACACGCGGAGGAGCTGGACACGCTGTACGACAAGCTCGTACACCTGCGCGACGCAATGGGCAGAAAGCTCGGGTACGACGGGTATACCACGCTCGGGTATTACCGCATGTGCCGCAATTGCTATACCAAGGAGGATGTGGAGAGATTCCGCGCCGCGGTGCGCAAGTACCTTGTGCCGGTGGCGGACAAGATCTGCCGCCGGCAGGCGGAGCGCCTCGGCAAGGCCTATCCGTTGAGCTTTGCGGATATGGCGTTGGAATTCCGTTCCGGCAACCCGCGCCCCGTGGGCGGCCCGGACGACATTTTGGCGCAGGGCTTGAAGTTCTATCGCGAGCTGTCGCCCGAGACGGGGGAATTCTTCCGCATGATGCTGGACAACGAGCTTTTGGATGTGTTGAGCACCGAAGGCAAGCGGGGCGGCGGATACTGCACCGAGATCGGCGACTATGAGGTGCCGTTCATCTTTGCGAACTTCAATGGGACGCAGGGCGATGTGGAGGTCGTGACGCACGAGGCGGGGCACGCCTTTGAGAGCTGGTTGAACCGCAAGCGCATCCCGACGAGCTATATCTGGCCGACGCTCGAGGCGTGCGAGGTGCATTCCATGAGCATGGAGTTCTTTGCCTGGCCGTGGGCGGAGGGATTCTTCGGCCCGGATACGAAGAAGTTCTTATACAGCCATCTGGCGAGGGCGCTCTGTTTCATTCCCTACGGCACGATGGTCGACCATTTCCAGCATATCGTGTATGACAAGCCGGATATGACCCCGGCGGAGCGCAACGCGGCATGGCGGGAGCTGACCGGCGTGTATATGCCGTGGATACAGATGAATGACGCGGACATTCCGTTCTATACCGAGGGGCGGCGGTGGCAGCGGCAGCACCACATCTATTCCGACCCGTTCTACTACATCGATTACTGCCTGGCGCAGACGGTGGCGCTGGAATTCTGGGCGAAGATCCAGAAGGATCCGCCCGCCGCGTGGGCGCAGTACATGGCGTATACACGGCAGGGCGGCAGCCGCACCTTTACGGAGCTGCTCAAAAACGCCGGGCTGGAGAGCCCGTTTGACGAGGCGTGCCTGCAGGGCGTGTGCGCCGCGGCGGCGCGGTGGCTGGACAGCGTGGACATGACGGGCATCCGGTGATGGCGGAGAAGAAAAAGCGGCGGGGACGCCGCGCGCATCTCGCGGATTTTTACCGCGACGCGGCGGGGCGGTATGTGTACCGCGGCGCGCACTATGTGTGCGAGGCGGGGGAGGCGGCGCAGGCCGCACTGCGGCGGCGGCTATGGCCGTTGGCGATCGCGGCGGCCGCAGCGGTGCTCGCCGGGGGGTGCATCTCTGCGCCGGGCGTGGGGCGGTGCCCGTATGTGATGCTGCCCTATGCGGCGCAGGTCGGGGTGCTGGGCAGCGTCCTGTGGGCGATGGCACGGTGGCAGGCGCGGGAATACCCCGTGCGCGAGTATGTGTACCGCGCGACGGTGCGCGCCCTCCCCGGGCGGTGCCTGGCGGGGGCGGTTTTGGCCGGCGCCGGCATTGCGGCGGAGGCGGTCTATCTGCTTGCCATGGGCAGCGGCGGGCGCGGTCTTGCAGCGGCAGGGTACCTGTGTTTACAGGGGATCGCCCTCCTGGGCGCGGTCGCGATGCGGCGCGGCCTGCGGGCGTGCATATGGAAAATCGTGGGGAAAGAGAACGGTTAGACACGAAATATGCAAAAAAAATTATGAAAAAATTCAAAAAAGATATTTCACTAGCCATGTAATGTGATATAATGCTAAAAAAGAAGACAGCGTCCCGGTAGGGGCTTCTCGCTGCGCGGAATGTGCGGCATGCCGTTGTGCGATACGGGAAAATCCCGTTGAAACAAGGATATATATTATTAAAAAAGGAGTCTGATTATGAAAAAGGTAATCGCACTGATCCTTTCTCTGATCCTGTGTGTCAGCCTTGTCGCGTGCGGCAAGAAGACGCCGGATAGTCAGGGATCGGAACCGGCCGCAACCAAAACGCTTGTGGTCGGCACGCAGAACTTCGACGGCAAGTTCTCGCCCTTCTTCTACACCAACGATTACGAAAATCAGGTCATGAACATGGTTTTCGACGCGCTTCTGGGCACGGATCGTGAAGGTGCAGTGGTCCTGAAGGGCATCGAAGGCGATGTTCGTTCCTACAACGGTACCGATTATACCTATTACGGTATTGCCGACTGCGAAGTGGTCGAGAATACCGACGGTTCCGTGGACTACAACATCACCTTGAAGAAAGGCGTCAAGTTCTCGGATGGGGAAGAAATGACCATCGACGATGTCATCTTCTCCTACTATGTCCTGCTGGATCCGACCTATGACGGCGTGTCCACGCTGTATTCCCTCCCGATTAAGGGCCTCGAGGCATATCGTGCAGGCATGGATACCCGCATGAACCTGATCCTGGCGGCGGGTCCGGACGGCTATACCGCGACGGATTACTTCACGGAAGATCAGTACAAGGCGTTCTGGACGGCGTTTGACGCGGCGGGCGTGAAGTTCGCGCAGGAAATTCTGGACTATGTCGTGGCGAACGGCTATGCGACGGCGGAGGATTCCGTGGCGGCGCAGGCCATCAACTGGGGCTTTGAGCTGAAGGACGACGCGACGGTCGAGGACTTCTGGAAGGCGATTGTTGCGCAGTATGGTTATAACCTGTCCGACGACGGCATCAACGCCGAAACCGCGGGCACGAGCATTAAGGCGTTCCTGGAAGCGGAGCTGGGCGATGCGTATGCGGATTACACGACAGGTGTACAGACCGGTGAGTCTGCGGCGAATGTCGAAGGGATCGTTAAGAACGACGATTACTCCATGACCGTCAAGCTGACGGAGCTGAGCGCAACCGCGATCTATCAGATCCCGGTGACGGTTTGCCCGATGCACTACTATGGTGAAAAGGACAAGTACGATTACGAAAACAACAAGTTCGGCTTTGAAAAGGGCGATCTGTCCCATGTCAAGTCCGTGACCTCGAGCCCGATCGGTTCCGGCCCCTACAAGTTCGAGAGCTACACGAACGGCGCCGTTACCCTGCAGAAGAACGCGGGCTATTGGAAGGGCGAGCCGAAGATCGACACCGTCATCTGGCGCGAAATGCAGGATGTCGACAAGATCCCGGGTGTTGTGTCCGGCACGATCGACGTGACCGACCCGTCCTATTCCGCCGAAGCGGCAGAGCAGATCAAGAAGGCGAACTCCAACGGGGAGATTTCCGGCGATGTGATCGAGACGGATTTGGTCGCGAACCTCGGTTACGGCTATGTCGGCATCAACGCGAACCGCGTGAAGGTCGGCAACGGCAACGGCGGTGACGCAGCCTCCAAGAACCTGCGCAAGGCGATTGCGACGATCATCTCGGTTTACCGCGATGTGGCAGTTGACTCTTACTATGGCGAATTCGCCAATGTCATCAACTACCCGATCTCCGACACCTCCTGGGCGGCGCCCCGTGTGACGGACGAAGGGTACAAGGTCGCATTCTCCGTCGATGTGGACGGCAATGCCATCTACACCGAAGGCATGAGTACGGACGAGAAGTACGAAGCGGCCAAGAAGGCGGCGCTGGGCTTCTTCCAGGCGGCCGGCTACACCGTGACCGACGGCAAGATCACCGCGGCACCGGCGAATGCGCCGATGGATGTGGAAGTTCTGATCGGCGGCGGCGGCACGGGCGATCACCCGTCCTTCATGGACCTGACGCTCGCAAGCGATGCCCTGAAAGAGATCGGCTTCAACCTGATCGTCACCGATATGTCCAACTTCGGCGAGATGACGAACTCCGTCAACGCCGGCAATGCAGACATGTTCGCGATGGCTTGGCAGGCAACGCCCGATCCCGATATGTATCAGATTTACCACAGCAAGGGTGGTTCCAATGAGAAGTCGTACTGGGTCAAGGACAGCGAGCTGGACGAATTGATCGAACAGGCGCGCCGCTCTACGGATCAGACCTACCGCAAGACGCTGTACAAGGAATGCTTGGACATCGTTGCCGACTGGGCGGTCGAGATCCCGATCTATCAGCGTCAGAACTGTGTCATCATGTCCTCGCAGCGCGTGAATCTGGACACGGTGACGCCGGATATCACGACCTATTGGGCGTGGTACAACGATCTGGAAAAGCTGGATCTGAAATAAGCGTCCCAAGGTATAGGAAAAATTGTTCTTGGGGGTGAAAAACCCCCAAGTCCGAGATGGCTGCCCTGCGACCGAAAGGCCGCAGGGTTAGTCTATCCCTGGGCTTATCTGCGTATGAGTCAGACAGTCCGGCAAATTCCGGACCGCCTGCCTGATACGCAGAGCCCCTCTTTGCAAGGAAACACACCGTGCCGGGCCCCGGCACAGCAAATACGAGCGGCACGCCCCTGGCGCGGGATAACGCCGCCGGAACACGGAGGAACCGTATGCGCAAATTTCTAGTCAAACGCACACTGCTATCCATTCTGATCCTGTTTTTTGTGGTATTCATCATCTATGTCCTGATGCGCTGTCTGCCGTCTTCCTATGTGGAGACGATGGCGCGGCAGCTCTCGCAGGCGCCGGGCAGCAAGCCGTATGAGGAATGGCTTGCGCAGCTGAATGCCCAATACGGCTTGGATCTGGACCTGATTCCCGGATTTTTGGTGCAGCTCAAAAACCTGGTGACGGGCAATTTCGGCGACAGCTGGAAATACACCGTGCCGGTATTGCAGAAGTTCAACGAGGTTATCTGGGTCTCCTTCATCATGGGGGCGATCTCGCTGGTGCTGGAGCTCGCGATCTCGGTGCCGCTCGGCATCGTGGCCGCAACCAAGCAGTACAGCTTTACGGACTACAGTGTGACGACGATCGCGCTGCTCGGCATGTCGCTGCCGACCTTCTTCTTTGCGACACTTTTGAAATTGGTGTTTTCCGTCAAACTCGGGTGGTTTGACCTTGTGGGGCTCACCGGGCGGGACTTCAATTCTTTAAGCCGGTTTGGGCAGATTTTGGACATGGGCAAGCATCTGGTGCTGCCCATCGTGACCTTGGTGTTCATCTCTATCGGTTCGTGGATGCGCTATGTCCGCACCAACATGCTGGAGGTGCTGAACGCGGACTATATCCGCACGGCCCGCGCCAAGGGCCTGTCGGAAAAGAAGGTCATTTACCATCATGCCTTCCGCAACACGCTGATTCCGCTTGTAACCTTCATCGGCGGCAGCCTGCCCGGCCTGTTCGCGGGCGCGCTCATCACCGAGACGCTGTTCGCCATCCCCGGCATCGGGTATACCTCGTATAATGCTATGGTGGCGGGGGACATCCCGTTCTCGATGTTTTACATGACATTCCTGGCGATCCTGACATTGCTGGGCAACCTGATCTCTGACATTTTGTACGCCGTGGTCGACCCGCGCGTGCGCATTGCCTAAGAAAGGGGGACTGTGTGATGAGCGAATGGAATAACAAGAAAAATCAGGCGAGCTCCGAAGAAAAAAAGGGAGGGGCAGCGGAAGTGCGGGAAACGAAACCCGAGGAGGCGTATTCCCTCAACGACGACCGCCGCGTCAAGGTGCTTTCGCCCGGTGCATTGGTCGCCAAGCGGTTCTTCCGCAACCGGCTGGCCGTCGTGGGCCTCACGATCCTGCTTGTGATGTTCCTGTTCTCCTTTGTGGGCGGATTGTTGAGCCCGTATGGACAGGACGAGGTGTTTTTCCGCGACGATATTCAGATGAAGGAATATGCCGCCATGTCCGAGAACACCGAGTATCGGTTTTTGGTGGCGGACGGGCAGGAATTCGGCGCGATCTTGCAGGCGCAGATGACGCTGCACATGGGCAAGGACGCGGCGTTCACCTATAAGGGCGTGACCTATGACATCACGGAGGAGGGCGAGAGCCTGTATTCCGTGTCGCAGGCGGGCACGCTGCTCGCGGTGGCGTATAAGGACATCGTCAACCCGAGCGTGACCGGCGAAAAGCTGGGCTTTGCCTTCCAGTTTGAGGCGCTGCGCGCGTATGTGAACGGTGGGACGGAATTTACGGCGAACGGCAAGACCTATGCGCTGGACAACGGCAGTGTGACGCTGGACGGCGCGGAGGTCGCGTATGTGAGCCGCTATGTCATCCAATCCAAGGTGTCAGGCACCGACATTTCCAAGGAATTTAAGGAAGCGGTCATCGCGGCGGTGGATAAGGGAGAGACCAGCCTCAAGTATACGAACGAAAACGGCGAAGTGCGCGAGGTGCAGTTGGAATACAACCCCGACAAGTACCAGTGGTCCATCAAGGAAGGCACGGTGACGCGCGTATTTGACGCGTATTCCTTCCCCTCCAAGGCGCACCCGCTGGGCACGGACAAGAACGGCATGGACATGCTCACGCGGTTGATGTACGGCGGGCGCGTGTCGCTGTGCATCGGGTTTATCGTCGTCGCCATCTCGGCGACGCTGGGCGTGATTTTGGGGGGCATCTCCGGCTACTTCGGCGGCTGGGTGGACAACCTCATCATGCGTATCGTGGACATCTTCTACTGCATTCCCTCGACGCCGCTCATCATCATCCTGGGCGCGGCCATGGACGGCATGCGCGTGGATCCGCAGGTCCGCATGCTGTACCTGATGCTCATTTTGGGCTTCCTCGGGTGGCCGGGCATTGCGCGCCTGGTGCGCGGGCAGATCCTGTCGCTGCGCGAGCAGGAGTTTATGACGGCGACGGAGGCCTGCGGCATCCGCGTTTCGCGCCGCATCTTCCGGCATTTGATCCCGAATGTCATCCCGCAGCTCATCGTCAACTGCACGATGAGCCTCGGTTCCACCATCATCACGGAGGCGACGCTGTCCTTCCTGGGGCTGGGCGTCAAGTTCCCCTTCGCCTCCTGGGGCAACATCATGAACGATGTTTCCAACTCGTATGTGCTGACGGAATACTGGTTTATCTGGATCCCGGCCGGCGTGTGCCTGATGTTGACGGTGCTGGGCTTTAACTTTGTGGGCGACGGTCTGCGCGACGCGTTTGACCCGAAGATGAAGCGCTGAGGAAGGAGGAGACGACGATGGCAAAGAAGCACAACGAAGGATACCTTTCCGCGCGGGAATCCCGCCGGATCTCCAAGGAAAACCGCAAGATCACGAACGAATTGGAGAAGAAGCGCAAGCGCCGCAATGTGCCGGAGGCGGAGTACCTCACGCACATGCAGGACGAAAACAACGCGGTGGAATTTGACAACCTGCACACCTATTTCTTTACGGACAGCGGCGTCGTGAAGTCGGTGGATGGCGTGAGCTTTTCCGTGCCGGTCGGCAAGACCGTGGGCGTGGTGGGCGAGTCCGGGTGCGGCAAGTCCGTGACCAGCCTGTCGCTCATGCAGCTTTTGCAGCGGCCGCAGGGGCAGATCGTGGACGGCGAAATTCGCCTGAACCTGGGCGACAAGGCGTATGATGTGACCAAGACGCCGGACGAGGTGATGCAGCACCTGCGCGGCAATGTGGTCTCCATGATCTTTCAGGAGCCGATGACCGCGCTCAACCCGGTGTTCCGCATCGGCGACCAGCTGGACGAAGTCATCGCGCTGCACGACGAAAAGGGGCAGTCGCCGGAGAAGGTGAAGGCGCGCTCCATCGAGCTGCTCGAAATGGTGGGCATCGCGAACAGCGAGGGCGTGTCCAAGAACTTCCCGCACGAGCTGTCCGGCGGCATGCGGCAGCGCGTCATGATCGCCATGGCGCTCGCGTGCAATCCGCGGCTCATCATCGCGGACGAGCCGACGACGGCGCTCGATGTGACGATCCAGGCGCAGATCCTGGACCTTTTGCGCAATTTGAAGGATAAAATCAATTCCTCCATCATGTTCATCACGCACGACCTGGGCGTGATCGCGGAGATGGCGGACTATGTGGTGGTCATGTATGCCGGCCGCATCGTGGAGCAGGGGACGGCGGAGGAGATCTTTGCGCACCCGGCGCACCCGTATACGATCGGGCTCATGGCCTCGAAGCCGGTGGTGGGGCGGCAGGTCGAAAAGCTGTACTCCATCCCGGGCAAGGTGCCGAACCCCATCAACATGCCGGATTACTGCTATTTCAAGGACCGCTGCGAGATGTGCGTGGAGCGCTGCAATGGCGAATATCCCGGCCTGGTGAGCCTGTCCCCGACGCACAAGGTGTCCTGTTATCGATACTATGACGGCCGGCGGCCGGACCTGGAGGAGCAGGTGGAAGCGGAGATCGGCGGGAAGGAGGAAGCCTGAGAGATGGAAAAGAAAGAAAACCTCAAGATTGACAACGATTTTACGCCGGTGGAATATGACCCGCAATACATTTTGCAGGTCAACCACCTGAAGAAGTATTTCCCGATCAAGGGCGGGATGGTCTCCAAGACGGTCGGGTATGTGAAGGCCGTGGACGGCGTGACCTTCAACCTCAAGCGCGGCACGACGATGGGCCTCGTGGGCGAGTCCGGCTGCGGCAAGAGCACGACGGGGCGCACGATCCTGCGGCTGTACGACGACAAGTCGGGCGGGCAGGTGCTGTTCAACGGCAAGGAGGTCTACGACCTCTCGCACAAGGAGCTGCGCGCGCTGCGCACCAAGATGCAGATCATCTTCCAGGACCCGTTTTCCTCGCTGTCGCCGCGGATGCCGGTGGGCGAGATCATCGGCGAGGCGGTGCGCGAGCACAACCTCGTGCCCAAGGCGGAGTTTGACGACTATATCGACCAGGTGATGGACAACTGCGGCTTGCAGCCCTTCCACAAGGACCGGTATCCGCACGAGTTTTCGGGCGGGCAGCGGCAGCGCATCTGCATTGCCCGGGCGTTGGCGCTGAATCCGGAATTCATTGTCTGCGACGAGCCGGTGTCCGCCCTCGATGTGTCCATTCAGGCGCAGATCATCAACCTGTTGAAGGACATTCAGGAGAAGTACAACCTGACCTACCTGTTCATCAGCCACGACTTGTCCGTCGTCGAGCACATTTCGGACACGGTGGGCGTCATGTACCTGGGCAACCTGGTGGAGTACGGCGCGACGGAGGACATCTTCCAAAACCCGCTGCACCCGTACACCAAGGCGCTGTTTTCGGCGATCCCGGTGCCGGACCCGACGGTGAAGATGAACCGCATCGTGCTGGAGGGCAGCATCCCCTCCCCGGCGAACCCGCCTAAGGGGTGCAAGTTCCACACGCGCTGCGCGAACTGCATGGCCTGCTGCAAGGAAGTCGCGCCGGTGCAGCGGGAGCTGGAGCCGGGGCACTTTGTGGCCTGCCACCTGTACGACAAATGAGCCGGAAGAAGCGGTCGTTTGCGGACGACGACGGGCGCACGATTGCGGATATGCGCGAGGTCGCACCCGCGCCGCGGATGTTTCCGCGTCGTCGGGACGGGGGAAACCCGTCGGAACCGGCGCATGTGGGGCCGGAGCGGCCGTGGGAGCAGTCTGCGCTTTCGAGGGAAGAGCGGCGGGCGGCCATGGCCGGTGCGATGGGCGCGGCGATGCTGCTGGCCGGGGTGTTTATCGCGGCGGGGGCATTGGCGATCCTGGTGATGCAGCT
>CAKTFI010000013.1 GCA_934555865.1 uncultured Christensenellaceae bacterium
GTCGTATCGGCGGCAGACGGCCCGATGCCCCAGACGAGAGAGCACATCCTGCTTGCGCGTCAGGTCGGTGTTAAGTACCTGATCGTGTTCCTGAACAAGGTAGATATGGTCGACGACCCGGAGCTGCTGGAGCTGGTCGAGATGGAAGTTCGCGACCTGCTGTCCGAGTATGATTTCCCGGGCGACGAGATCCCGATGATCAAGGGCTCCGCGCTGAACGCGCTGAACCACATGATCGCGGGTGGCGATCCGCATGATCCGGAATGCGCGTGCATACTGGAGCTCATGGACGCCGTCGATAGCTACATTCCGACGCCGGAGAGAGCGGCAGATTTGCCCTTCCTGATGCCGGTCGAGGATGTCTTCTCCATCACGGGCCGCGGCACGGTTGCCACGGGCAGAGTGGAGAGAGGTACCGTCAAGGTGCAGGATACGGTCGAGCTGGTCGGCTTGACGCATGACACGAGAAGCATCGTCGTTACGGGCGTGGAAATGTTCCGCAAGATCCTGGAGCAGGCGATCGCGGGCGATAACATCGGTCTGCTGCTGAGAGGCGTGCAGAGAAACGAGATCGAAAGAGGTCAGGTACTGGCGAAGCCGGGTACGATCCATCCGCACACGCACTTCAATTCCGAGGTCTATGTTCTGACCAAGGAAGAAGGCGGCCGTCATACGCCGTTCTTCAACGGCTACCGTCCGCAGTTCTATTTCCGCACGACGGATGTTACGGGCGTCATCAAGCTGCCGGAAGGCGTGGAAATGGTCATGCCGGGCGACAACATCCGCATGGAGATCACGCTGATCACGCCGATCGCCATCGAAGAAGGTCTGCGCTTCGCAATTCGTGAAGGCGGCAGAACGGTCGGTTCCGGTGTTGTTTCCAGCATCATCGAATAAGTAAAAAGATTTGGCGGCTGTCCCAAGGGACAGCCGCTTTTTTATCCAAATTTTTCGGTGGGAACGCGGAATTTCCGATTGACAACCCCCGGGAACTATGGTAAATTATATTTGGTGGCTGGAAAGGCCGCTTTTTAGGTTGCATTTTTTTGTAACACATTTGGAGGTAAGGATTATGCGCGAAAAGATTATTTTGGCATGCACGGAATGCAAGCAGAGAAACTACAATACGATGAAGAATAAGAAGAACACGCCGGATCGTCTGGAAGAGACCAAGTATTGCAAATTCTGCAAGAAGCATACGGTTCACAAGGAAACCAGATAACGACTTTATAAAGAATCCGGAGTGTAGAAGTTATGGCGAAAACGGTATTGCTGGGTAACGAAAAAGAAAAGAAGGAACAGGCCCAGAAAAAAGCAGCCAAAGCAAAAAAGAAAAAGAACAGAAGAGGTATCGGCCGTTTCTTTAAGGACATTTGGAGCGAGCTGAAGAAGGTTACCTGGCCTACGAAGAAGGAGCTTCTCAACTATACATTGGCTGTCATTGCCGTGATCGTAGGGGCGGCTGCCGTCATCGGCCTGGTCGATTTTGGTTTGGGGCGGCTTTTCCGCTTGATAATGGGCTAATCTAAGAAAGGTGTTCTTCAGCGTGGATAACGAAAATTTGGAATTCAATCAATTGGAAGGCCAGCCGGCCGAACCCGAGAAGGCATCTGAAGAAAGCAAACGCCTCTTTATCAAACAGGAAAAGACCGATAAACCGTATTGGTATGTTGTTTATACATATTCCGGTTATGAAAATAAAGTAATGACCAACCTGCTCAAAACTGTGGAAAACAACGGCCTGCAGGACCTCATTTACGATGTGAAAGTCCCCATGGAGGAGACGATCGAAGTCAAGAATGGCAAGAAAAAGCATGTCCAGCGCAAGCTGTTTCCCGGCTATGTGATGGTGAAAATGCTGCTGACGGACGAATCCTGGTATGTGGTGCGCAACACGCGCGGCGTGACGGGGTTTGTTGGACCGGGGAGCAAGCCGATCCCGCTTTCGGATATGGAAGTCCGTTCGATGGGCGTGGAGGATGTCCCGGTGCGGCTGGATGTCGAGGTGGGCGAGAATGTGATGATCACTTCCGGCCCGCTGGAGAGCTTCATCGGCGTGGTGGACGAGGTGAACACAGAGCGGCAGAAGGTCAAAGTGACGGTGTCTATGTTTGGCAGAGACACCAAGGTGGAACTGGATTTTGTCCAGGTAAAGCGCGTATAACTCAAGTATAAAGGATATAAAGGTTAGACCCTTTTATCGTGGGAGGGGAAAATGCCCCCCGCTTATACCACATTGCACAACTTAGGAGGTGTACCAATGGCAAAAAAGGTAGTTGGACTTGTAAAGCTTCAGATCCCTGCGGGAAAAGCAACCCCCGCGCCGCCTGTCGGGCCTGCACTCGGCCAGCACAGCGTCAACATCATGGATTTTGTTAAGCAATTCAATGAGAGAACGGCAAAGCAGGCAGGACTTATCATCCCGGCTCTGATCACGATCTATGCAGACCGCTCCTTCTCGTTCATCCTGAAGAGCCCGCCCGCAGCTGTCCTGATCAAGAAGGCATGCGGCATTGAATCCGGCTCTAAGGTCCCGAACAAGGACAAGGTTGCGAAGATCACGAAAGCGCAGCTTCAGGAGATCGCGGAGATCAAGAAGGCAGACCTGAACGCAGCCAGCCTGGAGACGGCTATCAGCATGATCGCCGGAACCTGCAGAAGCATGGGCGTCGAAGTCGTTGATTAACAAATTGGACTGAGTGGGAGGCATTGCGCCGAATTACCACAGGAGGTTTTCATCTATGAAGAGAGGCAAGAATTATTTAGAGAGCCTGAAGGTGTTTGATAAGAACACGCAGTATGATACTGCAACGGCAATTGAAAATTGCTTGCAGACGGCAAAGGCAAAGTTTGACGAGACGATCGAAGTGTCCGTCCGCCTGGGTGTAGACCCGCGTCACGCGGATCAGCAGGTCCGCGGCACGGTCATCCTGCCCAACGGCACCGGCAAGACGCAGCGCGTCCTGGTGTTCGCGAGAGGCGAGAAGGCGGCTGAGGCAAAGGCTGCCGGCGCGGACTATGTCGGCGATATGGATCTCGTACAGAAGATTCAGCAGGAAAACTGGTTTGACTTCGATGTCTGCGTTGCGACGCCGGATATGATGGGCGTTGTCGGCCGCATCGGTCGTATCCTCGGCCCGAAGGGCTTAATGCCGAACCCCAAATCCGGGACGGTCACGATGGATGTCACCAAGGCTGTTGGCGAGATCAAAGCCGGTAAGGTGGAATACCGTGTAGACCGCACGGCGATCATCCACTGCCCGGTCGGAAAGAAGTCGTTCGGCAAGGAAAAGCTGCAGGAAAACATGGAAGTCCTGATGAACGCGATCGTCCGCGCGAAGCCGGCTTCCGCCAAGGGCACTTACATCAAGAGCATCGTCCTTTCCTCGACGATGGGCCCGGGCATCAAGGTCAATGCAGCAAACTTTGGCTGATGGATTGACAAAGCGCGTGTCGTGTGCTAAGATAGATAAGAATTAAATATTGTTACCTAAGACCGTTGGTTTCGCAAGAGTAAATCCAACCGAGGCACATGTAAACGCAAAATGATTCCCGTTTACTTATCTTAGGATGAGTAAACGGGTTTTTATTTGAATATTCCATAGGAGGTGAAACACTTGAAGGACTATACTTTGAAAGCAAAGCAGGAAGTCGTTGCAGGTGTACAGCAGAAATTTGCCGAAGCGCAGAGCTTGGTATTTCTGGATTACAGAGGCATGACGGTTGCTGAAGTGACCGAGCTGCGCAACAAGATCAGAGAAGCTGGCGCGGAATATAAGGTCATCAAGAATACGGTCATCAAGAGAGCGGCAGAGAACCTGGGCGTTACCGGCCTGGACGAGATCCTCGAAGGCCCGACGGCAGTTGCCTACAGCGCGGCGGATCCGGTCACGGCGGCGAAGATCGTGGTTGACTATGCGGAATCCATCAAGAAGACGGAAGTCAAGGGCGGCGTATACGAAGGCAAGGCGATCGACGCGAATGTTGTGAAGAGCCTGGCGGCGACCCCGTCCAAGGAACAGTCGCTGGCAAGACTTATGGGCAGCTTGAACTCCCCGATTTCCAGCTTTGTTCGCGCACTGGATGCCATCAGAAAGCAGAAAGAAGAAGCTACGGCGTAAAGCGCTGTAGAACAATGAATTTTTACGGAGGTAAGATACATCATGGATAAGCAGCAGATTATTGAAGCAATTGAGCAGATGAATGTCCTGGAGCTGGCTGATTTGGTCAAGGCTCTGGAGGAGAAGTTTGGCGTGAGCGCAGCAGCCGCTGTCGTTGCCGCTGGCCCCGCCGCTGGCCCCGCTGCCGCAGAGGAAGAGCAGACGGAATTCACCGTTGTTCTGAAGAGCGCTGGCGACCAGAAGATCAAGGTCATCAAGGTCGTAAGAGAAATCACCAGCCTGGGTCTGAAGGAAGCCAAGGAACTGGTCGACAACGCGCCGAAGCCCCTGAAGGAGAACATCTCCAAGGAAGACGCGGAAAAGATCGCAGCTCAGATCGCAGAAGTTGGCGGCGAGACCGAGATCAAATAACAATTGCCTTTTGCAAGACTCCCGAGCGATCGGGAGTCTTTTTCGTTACGGAGGGATGTTTGTGGAGCGGGAAAAAGCTGTCTTGCCGGGGCAGGCGGGCTCGGCACAGGGGCAGGCAGACCCGGCGCAAGAGTGGTATGTTTACATCTTGGAATGCGCCGACGGGTCGCTGTATACCGGGATGACAAACCACTTGGCGCGGCGTCTTGCGGCGCATAACGCTGGAAAGGGCGCGAAATACACCAAGACCCGGCGGCCGGTACGCCTGCGGTATTCTGAGGAGCTGGAAAATCGGTCTCTGGCGCTCCGGCGCGAGGCGGCGATCAAGAAGCTGTCCCACGCACAAAAACGCGCAATGTGCGAGGATTTTGCGCGAGAGGGGGATGCAGCGGAGCAGGGCCGAGGGGGAGAAAGAGGATAGAACATGGAAGAAGCCTACATGAGGGAAAGTACGCGGAAGGTATTTTCCTCGCAGCGCAGCTGAGGCTTCTATTTCCATTGGGAGCGACTTCACAGAACAACATTCAAAAGAGCTTTATTCGACAAAAAGAACCCGCAATGGTAAAAAAAGACTATTCGTGCCGGTCAATGTGGAGAGAAAGGAAAAAAGATGAATGAGACGGTTGACAGAGTTTGCTATGAATTCCATCATTGATGAACTGGAAGAGAGATATGAGGAAGCGAAAAAGGAGTTTGAAGCCGAGCCAACCGATCCATATAAGCAATCCATGTATGTTGCCTTTTTACAGGTTCACGAGATCATAGAAGATAGAATCGACTTATAACGCGAAATAGAACCAAACACATTCAAACTTTAGATAAAAAATAGACCGGACAAACCGGTCTATTTTTATGCGCTTTTCTTGCCTTCTTGTGAAAGGCCGGCGGATTTTGTGCCGCTTACTTGGTTGCCGTCTTGACTTCCATCCAGACGGAGTTCCACAGCGCCAGCGTGTCGGCGTCGAGGTCCTTATAATACTTGCAGCGGGCGATGACATCTTCCGAAATGTGGTAGGAATCGGCCGCGAGCAGTTCGGGGTCGACATATTCCTCCGCCTTGGAATTCGGCGTCGTATAGCCGACATAGTCCGAATTGCGCGCGGTGATCTCCGGATCGCACAGAAAGTTGATGAACCGCTCCGCGGCTTCCTTGTGCTGCGAGGACTTGAGCACGACCATGCTGTCCACCCAAATATTGCTGCCTTCCTTCGGCACGACATAGGCGAGGTCAGAGTTTTCCAAAATCGCCTCGGTCGCAGAGCCGGAATAGTCCACGCCCAGCGCGACATTGCCGCCGATCATGTCATACTTGATGTTGTCCGTGCCATAGGCGAGGACGAGGGGCTTCTGCTGCTTCAACAGCTCGCCCGCTTCGCGGAGCTGATCAGGGTCCGCCGTGTTGAGGTCATAGCCCAGCTTGCACAGCGCCACGGCGATGGAGTCGCGGATGGAGTCATACATCATGATCTTGCCGGAATATTTCTCGTTCCAGAGGATGTCCCAGCTGTCCACCGGGTCGTCCACCAGCTTGGTGTTGTACACAATGCCGAGCGTGCCCATGAGGTAAGGGATGGAATACTTGGATTCCGGGTCAAAGGTGCAGGTCGAGGCCGCTTCCTTGACATACTGGAAGTTCGGGATGTTGGAAAGGTCCAGCTCTGCGAGCAGGTCTTCCGCGATCAGGCGCTCGATCATGTAGTCCGACGGGACGAGCAGGTCGATCTTGGAGCCTTCCGTGGCGCAGATGGTGTACATTTCCTCGTTCGAGGTCGTGGTCGTGTAGTTAATCTTGATATCCGGGTTCTGATCCTCAAATTCCTTGATCAGGTCGGGGTCAAGGTATTCCCCCCAGTTCAGGACATACAGCGTGGTCTTCTGGCCGCTCTTGCCGCAGGCAGCTGCCAGCGGGAGGACAAAGAGGATCGCCAGGACAAGGGCGAGAAATCTAGTTGCTTTCAATGGGAAAAACCCTCCTTTAGGATAGAAATTGTATCAAAGACCAGGTTATCTGGCTTTTTTTGGTTTTGTCGGGCGGCGTCCGCTGCGGACGGCCTGCCGTTCGGCGCGCACATTGATGATGATGAGCAGCGTGATGACGCACAGGAACATGATCGTCGAGAGCGCGTTGATCTCCGGGTTGATGCCGACCTTGGCCATCGAGTAGATATAGATGGACAGGTTGCTGATCACGCCCTGCGAGGAGAAGAAGCTGATGACAAAGTCATCAAACGACATCGTAAACGCCATGATGAAGCCCGACACGATGCCCGGCATGAGCTGTGGGATGATGACCTTGCGCACGGCGTAGCCCGGCGTCGCGCCCATGTCCAGCGCCGCTTCATAGAGGTTTTCGTCCATCCCCTTGAGCCGCGGCATGACCGAGAAGATCACATAGGGGATGTTGAAGACGATGTGCGAGATGAGCATCGTGACATAGCCGCGCGGGATCTTCGTGAAGATGAAGAACAGCAGAAGGGAAATGCCGGTCACGATGTCGGCGTTCATCATGGGGATCTGCGTAACGCTCAGGATGAGGTTTTTCTGCCACTTCTTGTAATCGTTGATGCCGATGGCGGCCAGCGTGCCGACCACGGTGGCGACCAGCGATGACACGACGGCGATGCTCAGCGTCACCCAGATGCTCTCCAAAATGAGCGGGTTGGTAAACAGCTTCTTGTACCAGTCGAAGGTAAAGCCGGACCACTTGGTCATAGACTTGCCGTCGTTGAACGAGAAGATCATCAGCATCAGGATGGGCAGATAGATGAAAATCAGCAGGATTGCAAGGTAAAATCGCTTGCAGAAATTCCAGAATTTTGTCATATCACATTCCTCCCGGCATGACGCCGTCGTCGCTCTTGCGCACAAGCGCCATGCTCAGCAGCATCAGCACCATCATGACGACGGCGAGCGCCGAGCCGGTGTTCCAGTCCTTGAGCAGCATGAACTGATTTTCCAGCAGGTCGCCGAACATCATCGTCTGCGAACCGCCGAGCAGGCGGGACACGACGAAGGTCGTCACGGCAGGCATAAAGACCATGGTCACGCCCGTGATGATGCCCGACCGCGTGAGCGGCAGGATGACGCGCGTCAGCGTCTGCCAGCGGTTTGCGCCGAGGTCCTCCGCCGCCTGCACATAGCTGCGGTCGATTTTGGTAAACGCAGTATAGATTGGGAGCAGCATGAAGGGCAGGAAGTTATACACCAGCCCAAAAATCACCGCACCCTCGGTATAGAGGAGCTGCTGCCCCGGCAGCCCCAGCCATTGCAAAACGCGGTTGATCGGGCCGGACATGTCCAACAGCGCGCGCCAGGCATAGGTGCGCAGCAGGAAGTTCATCCACATGGGGAGCATGAACAGCAAATTGACGATGCTGCCGATGCGCGACTTGAGCTGCCACAGAAAGAGCGCCGCCGGATAGGCGAGCAGCAGGCACAGCATCGTTGTGATGAGCGCGTATTCGAGCGACAGCATCAAGACCGACATGCTGGAGCCGGAAAGCGCAGAGCGGATGTATTCCGTCGTAAAGACGAGCGCGCCGGTATCCGTCTTATGGATGAAGGCATAAAACAGGATGAGCAGCAGCGGGACGATCGTAAAAATGACCATCCAGACGATATAGGGAAGGGCAAACGCCTTTTTTCTGTTCATTGTTTGATCTCCAGCGATTCCGCCGTGTCGTACTGCGAACGGTCCATGATGTGGATGTCATCCGGGTCGAGGTGGATGCCGAGGCGGCTGCCGACTTCGGCGGAATGGATGCTCTGGATGAGCCATTCAAAGCCGTCGTCGCCCTTCAGGCGGATCTCGTAATGCACGCCCATGAAGATGATGGAGGTGACGACGCCGTTCACCGTCTGGTCGGTCGGGGGCACGAGCTTGATGTCCTCCGGTCGGACGACCACGACGACGGGTTCGTCGTTGTTATACCCACGGTCCAGGCAGCGGAAGTCCCGCCCGGCAAAGTGCGCGACATAGTCCTCCTTCATGATGCCGTAGAGGATGTTGCTCTCGCCGATGAAATCGGCCACAAAGGAGTTGATCGGTTCGTTATAAATCATGACCGGGGTGCCGATCTGTTGGATGCGGCCGCTGTCCATGACGGCGATGGTGTCCGACATCGAAAGCGCCTCCTCCTGGTCGTGCGTGACATAGACGAAGGTGATGCCCAGCTGCTTCTGCATGCGCTTCAATTCGAGCTGCATCTCCTTGCGGAACTTCAGGTCGAGCGCGCCCAGCGGTTCGTCAAGCAGCAATAGCTCCGGTTCGTTCACCAGCGCGCGCGCGATGGCGACGCGCTGCTGCTGCCCGCCGGAAAGCGTGTCGATGGTGCGGTTTTCATAGCCCGAGAGCCCCACGAGCTTGAGCTTTTCGCGCACCTTCTGCTTGATCTCCTCCTTCGGGAGCTTTTTGATCTTGAGCCCGAATGCCACATTGTCAAATACATCGTAATGCGGGAACAGGGCATAGCGCTGGAACACGGTGTTTAGCCGGCGCTTGTAGGGCGGTGTGTTGACGATGGACTTGCCCTCGAACAGGATGTCGCCGGAGGTCGGCGTCTCAAACCCGCCGAGCAGGCGCAGCAGCGTCGTCTTGCCGCAGCCGGACGGCCCCAGCAGCGTCAGGAACTCATTCTTGCGGATATATAGATTGATGTTGGAAAGCACTTCCACGCCATCGAATTCCTTGCACACATTTTTCAAAAGCACTAAGCGTTGTTTTTCCATGACCAAAACTCCTTCAAAACGAAATACTCAAAAGCTGGGCGGCGAGGAGACCCACAGGATGCGCAGCTCCTTTTTTCCGCGATTTTCAATGAAATGCGGCTCGCTCGAGCGATAGTAGAACGAAGCATTCTTTTTTAACCGCACCTTTTTGCCGCCGAGGTGCAGGACGCCGGATCCGGACAGCACATAGCCAAATTCCTCTCCCTCGTGCGGATCCTCTGGGTCGGAGCTGCATCCGGGCTGCAGGGTGAGCAGGATGGGCTCCAGCAGGTTTTTCTGCGCGCCGGGGATGAGCCAGACGATCTGCTTGGCGTCGTCCTCCTTTTCAAACATGTCCTCGCTCGAAAAGACGATCTTTTCCTCTGCCTTTTCGGAGAAGAATTCGCCGGGCGTCGTGCCCAGGCATTCCAAAATGTCCGTGAGCGTGACGATGGAGGGCGAGGTCAGGTTGCGTTCCAATTGCGAAATGAAGCCTTTGGATAGCTCTGCCCGGTCGGCAAGCTCTTCCTGCGTCAGCCCGTATTTGAGGCGCAGGCTCTTGATCTTTGCGCCGATGTCCACGCGGAAGCCCCCCTTCCAAAAAAGTTTTGTTAAATAAACAAAAAGTTTACAATCAGTAAACGAACACATATATTAAAACAGAAGCGCATGGAAAAGTCAATATTTTTCGGCAAAAATTCTGTTTTTGTACATTTTGAAAAAATAGTATAAAAAAAGCGGTACAAAACGGAATTTCCCACATTTCGATTTTCAAATATCGATATTAACGATGCTTGGAAATTTAGTATTGCTAAACACGGCAGCGGAGGAACGAAAAATTTTTTAAGAAAAACAAATGCGCGCCAAAGGGCGGGCGGCCGCCGGGGCCCGCGCACAAAAAAAGGCGGGCAAGCCATCTTGGCCTGCCCGCCCGGGGAAAATACAGTGTATCTTCTTTTATTCAATCACATGGTATTCCTTCAAGAGCTTTTCGATGTCCGTGCCGCGGACCGCCTCCAGCGCCTTTTTGAGCACCAGCTTTTCCTTGAAGCCGAGGTCCATGTCCGTGATCTTGCGGCCGTCGCGCAGCTTGACGGTGGCGTCCAACAGCGCGCGCAGGTCATAGACGCTGCCCCACACCTCGGGGACGCCGCGGTCGATGTCCAGGAGCGTATATACGGCCTCCATGCCGGTGCGCATGGAGTATTCCGTCGTGAAGATGGTGTCGCGCGGCGTTTCCGCGAACTGCCCCAGGAAGGCGAAGTTGACGGCGCCTTCGGGCACGACGGCCGGGCGGTCTCCCGCGGCGCGCGGCATGAAGAACGCGGTGATGTACGGCATCATGCAGGGCACGGTGTTGGCGCTGTGCTCCGCAAGGTCCGCGATCTCCTCCTCCGGCACACCGAGGTGGTACAGCCATTCCATGCAGATCTCCTTGCCCGTGCATTCGCGCATGGGTTTCTGCACATAGTCGCCCGGCTTATCCGAAAACAGGCCGTATACCCACACGAGGCAGTGGTCCTTGGGCTGCGCGCGGAACTGCGGCTGCCGATTGATCGTCCAGCTCAGCAGCCACGAGGAGTCCTTGACGGTGACGATGCCGCCCGTCACAACCTTGCCCGTGAAGGGGTCGCGCTTGCAGATGTTCTTGATATAGGGGATGATGCGCGCGTCCAGCGTTTCGACCGTGGCGCTCATCCAGTTGGTCTTTTCCGGGTCGGAGCAGAACACATCCGGATGCCCGAACGAGGGGTCCTGCGCCGCGATCTTGCGCCACATGTCCCAGCCGCCGCCGGGCTGCAATTCCGTGCGGAACTCCGCCGGGGCGTCCTGGCTGCCGATCGAGGAATTTTCCACGCAGCCGCCGTTGGTGATGAATACGAGGTCGTTTTCCGTGAGATCGACGCGCTCCTCCTGCCCGTCATGCAGCAGGTCGATGCTGGTCGCGAGCTTCTTGTGCTCCGAGCAGGTGAACTGCACATTTACGACCTGTACGCCGTAATGGAACTGCACCTGGTGCGATTCCAGATACTTGACCATCGGCAGGATCATGGACTCATACTGGTTGTATTTGGTGAAGCGCAGCGCCTTGAAGTCCGGGAGCCCGCCGATGTGGTGGATATAGCGCTGGATGTAGAGCTTCATTTCCAGCGCGCTGTGCCAGTTTTCAAAGGCAAACATGGTGCGCCAATACATCCAGAAGTTGGATTTCAGCACCTCGTCGTCAAAGACATCGGTGATCTTCTTGTTTTCCAGCTGCTCGTTCGGGGTGAAGAACAGCTGCATGATCTCCATCGCGCCCTTGTCGGAGATGGCGAACTTGCCGTCGGTGTGGGCGTCCTGCCCGCGGTTTTGCGTCGCGCGGCAGAGCGAGTAGTTGGGGTCGGCCTTGTTGAGCCAGTAGTATTCGTCGAGCACGCTCACGCCCTCCGTTTCAATGGAGGGGATGGAGCGGAACAGGTCCCACATGACCTCGAAATGGTTGTCCATCTCCCGACCGCCGCGCATGACATAGCCGATGTTTTCAAACTTGTACCCGTCGCAGGCGCCGCCAGGCAGGTCGCCCTTTTCAAAGATATGGATGTGCTCGCCCTTCATCTGCCCGTCGCGGACGAGGTAGCAGGCGGCGGTCAGGGCCGCAAGGCCGCTGCCGACGATGTAAGCGGATTTGCTGTCCACGCCCTCCGGCTTTTTGGGGCGCGCGAATGCTTCGTAATTGCCGCTGGAATAATACATGGTAAAAACCTCCTGTAGAGTGGATTTTCTTGGGATTTCTCTCGATGCTTATATTGTAGCGGGGGGCGGATTTCTATACAATAAACAAAAAAAGCGCCGTGATAAAAGATTTATCACAGCGCCAAAGGTGCCGAAAATTTTATCATTTCCCCGGGTTTGATGGGGGATCCAGCCGGAAGCGGGAGAGCGCCTGCGCGATGTTTCCGTGCAGCAGGGTGGACAGCCGGTCGATGATCTGCTGCGGATCCTCCTGCATGCCGCGCCGGACCCAGTCCAGCATGATGCCGACAAAGGCGTATTTATAGAAGTCGGCGATGAACTGCTTGTCCTCTGCACGGACGCTCATGCCGGCGGACTGCTCCTCCACCACGCCGAACAGCAGGTCATAGGTCAGGCGGTAGAGGTACAACTCCACCTGTTCGCGGCTGATGGAGTGGTACACATTGGTGATGAACGGCTTGTTGTCCAGCACCATCTCGAAGATCTGCAAAAAGCCCTGCTGCCAGGTGTCGTAGGTGCGCTGCCCCTCGAGCGCCTTTTTGGCGTCCTCCAACAGGCTCCATTCGATGAGGTCGTAGATGTCCTTAAAATGGTAATAGAAGGTCATGCGGTTGATGCCGCAGTCCTCCGTGATGTCGCCGATGGTGATCTTGTCCAGCGGCTTTTGCAGCAGGAGGTGCTTGAGCGAGGCTTCCAGGGCGCGCTTGGTGACTTGGGACATGGCCTTGTTTCCTTTCTCAGGCTTCCGGTTCGGCGGAAGCGTCTGGGACGATGCTCGAGGAGGCCGCGTCGGCTGCCGGATCGTCCACCGCATCCGTGCCGGTGTCCTCGCCTTCACCCGTATCGGCACCGTCGCCCGCGTCCTCCTCCGCCAGGCGGCAGATCTCGCTCATCCCGCGGGGGACATAGGTCTTGCTCTCGTGCCCGGTCAGATACACCGTCCCGTCCGAGGCGATGCCCATCGTGAAGTTGTTGCCCGCCTCGATGGCGACGATGTCCCGCCACTCCGACACATCGCATTGGCCGTAGGAATTGCTGCCCGTCGCCACGACCGTGCCATCGGCGAGCAGGCCGACCGTGTGGCTCTCACCTGCGGCGATGTCCACCACATTGCGCCAGGAGGACACATTGAGCTGCCCAAACGAGGCGTCGAACCACCCGGCCACAGCGTATACGCGCCCGTCGCGCGTGAGACCTACGAAGTGGTTGGTGATGTCGCCCTTGACGATGGCGAGGTTCTGCCACTTGGCCATCTGGTGGAAGACCTGCGCCACGCGGTCGGCATAGCTGTAATTTTCGGCGGAGGGGAGTGCGGCGGTGCCGTCCGTGCGCACAGCGATGTCGCCAAATTTATCAAACACCCCTGCAACCTCCTTGTTGTGCAGGCGGGCGAGGGTCGCGGCGTCCAGCGCGGCGCTCGGATAGACAATCGTGCCGTCCTCTTGGAAGCCGACAACGGTGTTATTTAGTTTGCCAAGAGAGACGATTTCGCTCCACGCGGACACATCCGGCGGGACGGCGTCGCTGGCATTGGTGTATTGCGAATAGCTGACAAATCCGTCCGCGCGCAGCCCGATGAGAAAGTTCTGTGTGAGCAGGAAGTTCTCGGTATTCGTGAGCACGACATCTGGGTAGGCGGTGGAGGAAAACTCCATCGAATACACATCGCCTGTGGCGTCGCGCACCGCGATCGTGTTGTTATAGGCGGCGGCGCGGGCGTCATAGGAGATCGCGCGCTCCCGGAAGAGGGCGAGCTGTTCCTCCAACAGCTGCTTGGCGCTGCCGTAGTTGCCGGCGCGCTGCAAATAGGTGACGGCCGCGACCGGGTCCTCCGCCGCGATCGCCTTCTTGCCGCGGCCGAGGTTGATGGCGGGGGCGATCAGGCAGACGAACAGCAGGCACACGCCGACGGCCGCCGCGGCGATCAGGCTGCTGGCCGCGAGTACCTTGCGGGTAAATTTGCGACGCTCTTCGCGGGAAGGCTTTTCGATCTCCGGCGTTTTCTGTATCTTCTCGATAAAGGCTTGAATCGCCGCCTCTTTGCCGAGCGGGCTGGCCAGAAGGCGGCGCGCCGCATTGGCGTTTTCGCGGAATCGGAGCTTGCGCGACAGGAAGGCATAGAGGATCCAGTAGGCCGCCATGGCGACCATCAGGCCGAAGATGCACAGCGTGTACAAAAAGTGCGAAATGCCCGCGCGGACGAGCGCCTTGAGCCCCAGCGCCCAGCCCACGATCAGGCCGAGGAAGAGCAGCCCCGCCAGGATGTGCCCCAGCATGCGGTACAGGCGGTTTTTCTGCAAATAGGCGTAGAGGAAGCTCTGTTCCGCCTCGTGCTGCGCCCAAAAGCTCTGGACGGAGCTGCGGCTGGCGTCCTGCGCGCGCTGGACGGCCGCCTGCTTGTCCCGCGCGGAGGGGAGCGAAGCGCGGAGCTCTGCGAGCTGCGCGCCGCCCTCCTGACAGAGGGTGCGGAAGGGCGTGCCCGCGTGCGCAGTCAAATAGGAGCCCGTCGGGAAGTCATAGTATTTATAGGATGCTTTGAGGTCGGAGAGCAGCGTTTCGCCCTCCTCCGCCAGGTCCAGCACGCGCGATTCCGCCGCCGGGCGGGCGCGGAGCATCGCCTCGGTGAAGAAACCGGCGCTGTTCAGGCAGAGCTCGAACAGGTGGGAAAGCGCCTCCCGCATGCGGGAGACCTCCTGCTCGGTGCAGTATTCGTTTTCCAGGCACGCCTTGGCGGCGAGCCGTTTGGCGCGCAAAAAGTCGAGCACGACCGGCAGATAGCGGGAAAACGCGTCCGCGCGCTGCGCGTCGGAATACTCGTTGGCGTCCATGGCCGATTCTGCGCGTTCGAGCGCGCCGCGCATGCGCTCGGCGTCGATGTTCCCGGCGGTGAAGGCGAGCGCCGCCTGGCTATAGAACAGGGCGTCCGGAGCACCCTTGTCGAGGGAAAGCGCCGCATTCGCCGCATCCAGGCAGAGCAGGTATTCCTGCGCCTGCATGGCCTGCTCCGCCTGCGAAAGCAGTTCTTCTATGGTGAAAGGGATGGCTTTGGGGAATGCGTCCGCGGCGCCCTCCCCGGCGTCGGCAAGCGAAAATTGCTTGCCGCAGTGCGGGCAGGTTTGCGGGGCGCTGTCCCGATCCTCTGCCGACATTGCGTATTTGCAGTAGGGGCAGTGAATAAGCGTGATTGCCATAAAGACCTCCGTTTTGTAGGAATCTAGCACTATACTATACCAAAAACGCGAAACAAGCAAGCAACCGCCCGGCCCCGGGGCGGGGCAGGGGCGAATGTTCAGCAAAGATTCAAGGAAAATTAAAAAAACGCAAAACCGAAGTTTTGCGTTTTGTGCGTTTTGAAAACCTTACGCCTTGTCGTTGCAGCCGAGGACATCGATGATCTTGTGCTTGACAAGCTGCTTGATGTTCTCTCTTGCGGGCTTCAGGTAGGTGCGCGGGTCGAAATCCGCCGGATGCTCCACAAAGTGCTTGCGGATCGTGCCCGTCATCGCGAGGCGCAGGTCGGAGTCGATGTTGATCTTGCAGACCGACATAGATGCCGCTTTACGCAGCTGCTCTTCCGGGATGCCGATCGCGTCGGGCATCTTGCCGCCGTATTCGTTGATCATCTTGACATATTCCTGCGGGACGGAGGAAGAACCGTGCAAAACGATCGGGAAGCCCGGCAGACGGCGGGAGACTTCTTCCAGGATGTCGAAGCGCAGCGGCGGCGGAACGAGGATGCCCTTCTCATTGCGCGTGCACTGCGCGGGCGTGAACTTGTACGCGCCGTGCGAGGTGCCGATCGCGATCGCGAGGGAGTCGCAGCCGGTGCGCTCTACGAATTCCTGCACATCCTCCGGACGGGTGTAGGACGAATTCTCGTGGCTTACCTTGACTTCGTCTTCGACGCCAGCCAGCGTGCCCAGCTCTGCCTCGACGACAACGCCGCGCTCATGCGCATATTCCACGACCTGACGGGTGATGCGGATGTTTTCCTCGAACGGCTTCGAGGAGCAGTCGATCATGACGGAGGTGAAGCCGTCGTCGATGCAGCTCTTGCAGGTCTCGAAGCTGTCGCCATGGTCCAGGTGCAGCACGATCGGTAGGCCAGTCTCGATCACGGCCGCCTCTACCAGCTTGACGAGGTAGGTGCGGTTGGCATACGCGCGGGCGCCCTTGGAAACCTGAAGAATGACCGGAGCGTTGCACTCCTTCGCGGCTTCCGTGATGCCCTGGATGATCTCCATGTTATTTACATTGAAGGCGCCGATGGCATAGCCGCCATCATATGCTTTTTTGAACATTTCCGTAGATGCTACTAAAGGCATTGTACTATCCTCCTGTGAAAAAAGATTTTCTATACCTATATTTTGCCATAGTTTATCAAAAGGTCAAGACTTTTTCATAAAAATGGCGTATACTTTTTCCTATATGAGGCGCGTCCCCCGGGACGCGGAAAATTACCATGGGAGGAAATTATGACAGATCCGAGATTAACCAAACTGGCGGACAACCTGATCCGCTATTCCTGCGCGATGAAGGAGGGCGAAAAGGTGCTGATCGAGATCTTCGACTGCGAGGAGATCCTGGCGGAGGAGATGCTCAAGGCGGCCTACCGGGCGGGGGTGCGGCCGTATTTTACCATATATAATTCCAAGGCGGAGCGCGAGTGGCTCTTGGGTGCGGATCGCGAACAGATGGAGGATCGCGCCAAGTGGGAACGCGCGCGCATGGAACAGATGGACGCATACATCTCCTTCCGCGGCAACCACAACACGATGGAGAGCGCGGGCATCCCCGAGAGCCAGAGCAAGCTGTATAGCTCCATCTTCTCCCGCGAGGTGCAGGATGTGCGCCTGCGCAAAAAGTGGTGCGTGCTGCGCTATCCGAACGAGGCGATGGCACAGCTTTCGGGGATGAGCACGCGCGATTTTGAGGACTTCTATTTCGATGTCTGCACGCTCGACTACGAAAAGATGCACCGGGCAATGCTGCCGCTCAAGGCGCTCATGGAGCAGACCGACCGCGTCCGCATGGTGGGGCCGGGGACGGACCTGCGCTTTTCCATCAAGGGCCTGCCGGCCATCCCCTGCGCGGGCAATTGCAACATCCCGGACGGTGAGATCTTCACCGCGCCGGTGCGAGACAGCGTCGAGGGGCAGATCTGCTTCAACACGCCGAGCCTGTATCAGGGCTTCAAGTTTGAAAACCTCCGCCTGCGCTTTGAAGGCGGTAAGGTGGTCGAGGCGACCTCCAACAACACCGAGAAGATGAACGCGATCCTGGACACGGACGAGGGCGCGCGCTATGTCGGCGAGTTCGCGATCGGCGTCAATCCCTATGTCACCAAGCCCATGTGCGACATCCTGTTCGACGAAAAAATCGCCGGGTCTATCCACTTCACGCCGGGTGCGGCCTATGAGGAGGCCTTTAACGGCAACAAGAGCGCGGTGCATTGGGATCTCGTGTGGATCCAGACGCCGGAGATGGGCGGCGGCGAGATCTATTTCGACGACACGCTCATCCGCAAGGACGGCCGCTTCGTCCTGCCCGAGCTTTTGGCGCTGAATCCCGAGAATTTGAAATAATTTTCCGGGATTTTTGCAAAGAATGCACGGGCGCGGCTTGAAAAAGAATTTTGGATATACTATAATAAGGCTGTATGTTTTTATGAAACAGTAATTTAGGCCAAACGGCCTAGAGATTCTTAGGAGGAACAAAGAATGGCAGTGAAAGTTGCAATTAACGGCTTTGGCCGCATCGGCCGCCTGGCTTTCCGGCAGATGTTTGGTGCAGAGGGCTATGAAGTTGTCGCGATCAACGACCTGACCAGCCCCAAGATGCTGGCTCATCTTTTGAAGTATGACTCTGCGCAGGGCAGATATGCGCTGTGCGATAAGGTTTTTGCCGGCGAGGATTCCATCACGGTCGATGGCAAGGAAATCAAGATCTACGCGAAGGCGAACCCCGCTGAGCTCCCGTGGGGCGAACTGGATGTCGATGTCGTGCTCGAATGCACCGGCTTCTTCACTTCCAAGGAAAAGGCTTCCGCGCACATCGCGGCGGGCGCCAAGAAGGTCGTCATTTCCGCACCGGCGGGCAATGACCTCCCGACCATCGTCTACAATGTCAACCATGAGACGCTGAAGCCGGAAGACACCGTCATTTCCGCGGCTTCCTGCACGACCAACTGCCTGGCTCCGATGGCGAAGGCTCTGAATGACCTGGCTCCGATCAAGTCCGGCATCATGTCCACCATCCATGCTTACACCGGCGACCAGATGACGCTGGACGGCCCGCAGAGAAAGGGCGACCTCCGGAGAAGCCGTGCCGCTGCGGTCAACATCGTTCCGAACTCCACCGGCGCTGCGAAGGCGATCGGCTTGGTCATCCCGGAACTGAACGGCAAGCTCATCGGCTCCGCACAGAGAGTCCCGACCCCGACCGGTTCCACCACGATCCTGGTTGCTGCGGTAGAGGGCAAGGTCACGAAGGAAGAGATCAACGCGGCGATGAAGGCTGCGGCGACCGAGTCCTTCGGCTATAACGAGGACGAAATCGTTTCCTCCGACATCATCGGCATCACCTATGGTTCGCTGTTCGACGCGACGCAGACCATGGTTTCCGATATGGGCGACGGCAACACGCTGGTGCAGGTCGTTTCCTGGTACGACAACGAGAACTCCTACACGAGCCAGATGGTTCGCACCATCAAGTACTTCGCAAATGTGAAGTAAGCAAGCAAAAACAGAAAAGAAGCATGGATTTCCATGCTTCTTTTTTTGTGCCGATATGGCTTGCAGTCAATGGTTGCCGCGAGGCAATTTTCCCGGAAGTCTGCGTGTCGCCGAATCCCGATGCGTCGCGGGTTTTGAGGATAGCATGCCGCGGCAAGCGGCTGGGTCGGCTGACCTGCTTGGAATGTCCTTCCGCGCGGGGCTGCGTGTCGCTGATTCTGATTTATCGCTCGGTTTGCGGAAGTGCATGTCGGCGGACCTTGGAAAAGCGGCAGATCGAGCTAATTATCTACCTATTGAAAATGCCTTCCTACATAGAAGAATTTTCAGCATACTCTATGCCGCTTCCCTTACGACCGGCGCGAAATCGCCTCAGCGGGCGAGTTGGTCCAGCGTCTTGTCGGTTACGGCCTGCAGCGCGCCGCAAAGGCACCCCTTGCCATAGGTCGTGTAGGTCTCGCTGCCTACTTGCAGGACGATCTTGGTGCAGACATAGGTGGTGAAGCCCGTGTCCGCGAGCGGGATGCGCACCTCGCCACTTTCAATTTCGGCGGGGGAAAGCTCCACGAACTTTTCCGGCGCATAGTAGATGCGGCAGGCCTCGACCTCTGGCGCAAAGGCATAGGTGCACAACAGCTCCGCCGGGTTGGAGGACGCGGCCGGTACGGACCAGGTGTCCACATACTGCGCGCCCGTCTGTTCCCCGATGTCGAAATAGAGCGGGGAGAGGGGGATGTCCAGCGTCGTGTCCGAACACACCAGGCGCAGCGCCTTGGCCGAATACTGCCCGGCCTTGGGGCAGCGATAGGTGAGCGTCAACCCAAAGGAGAGGTATTTGGAATCCTCCGTCGGCGATTCGTTCTGCGCAATGTCGAAATGCGAAATGCGGATGTCGTCCTCCAGCCCCGGGAAGAGCAGCGATGCGACCGATCCGTCGGTCAGCCGCTTTTGCATCGCGGCATTTTTGTGGGGCAGGAAGAGCGTCAGCGCCATCGTGTTCTCACTCTCCAGCGGCGCGGCGACATAGCCGGGCATGTCAAGCGCGAACAGCCCCTTTTTGGACGAACAGCCGGGCAGCAGCGCGAGGAGCAGCAGGGTCGACAGCAACAGGGCAATGTGTTTTTTCATGACCAATTCCTCCAATGGGAGAGGGAAGCCCCGCGGACAAGACCGCGGAAGGCATTGGCGTACAAGGACGGCCCCGGTGGGACCGGCCGTCGGCGAACAAAGGGGAAAAGCGACAAGGGGAATTCATGCGACCGGCGCACGGGCTGGGGGGAGAAAAGCCAATCCCCGGCGCGGCTCTCAAGCGGTAAAACCCATTGGGATCATCTCTTTTTTAGATTTCTTCACCTAATATGTTCGACAAGGTTTTGAAAAATCCTCCCCTATAAACAAAAAACCTGAAATAAATATAATCAAAAAAGCGCACCGGTTTCTCGATGCGCTTGCAAGGTCTTTCTTTGGTTATGCCTGCGGCGCGGCGCCGGAATAGGGCGGCTGCGTCGTGTATGGCGGCTGTGCGCCATAGGGCGGATACGGCTGCTGCGGGGCCGGGGGCGTGAGCCCGTCGTCCTTGTTCCGGCACGCGAACAGGAAGAACGGCGTGAGGAAGGAGAACAGGATGGACAGCACGAGGAACAGCACCGCGTTGTCCGGCGAGCAGGAGCGGTACACCTTGTAATAGGCGATGTAGGTGAAGACCGCGAGGATGATGCCGAGCGCGATGAGGCCGATGTAGAAGACAACCATCAACAGCACCGTCCCGATGAAGGCGTCGGCGTTGCCGGAATCCATGCCATGGCGCGCCGCGCCGAGGATGGAGATGATCGTGAGCGGGACGAGCAGCAGGCTCAGCAGGATCTCCGCCAGCGAGAGCCACAGCAGCAGGTGCCGCTGCTTCTTCTTTGCCCCCTTGGTCACAAAGTCAAATTGGTCGGCCAAGCTGCCCAGGATAAACAGGGAACCGACCGGCACCCAGGCCCAGCCGGGCGCGGGGATGCCGCGGCGCTTGGCGATGGTATACAGCCCCAGCGAGGAAAATATATAGGAAACAATCCCGATAATCGAACTGATGCTGAGCACGGTCGACAGCGTGCCTGCGAGGATCTCCGGATAGGATGGATAGTACTGCATGGAAGCGACACACCTCTTTACGAATGAAAATAAAATCTGACTTGATGGTACCATACTTCCCGGCGAAATACAATGTGCAGAATAAAAAAAGCCTTTAAGCACTGTGCAAGCGAATCTTGCTCCAGCCCTTAAAGGCAAAAACGATGGCAAAGGTTAAAAGACTTTTTACGCCAAAAATTATAAAGAGATTTTGCGCGATTGTCAAGAGGTGTTTTTCAAAAAGGAAAGAAAACCTTTCTCAAACATCCTGCATATATAGAATACCCCCTTTGGGTGGCGGCGAAACAGAAAAATCAAACTACTCTCAATTTTTTGCAGTGAAAATGGACGGCCCATGGTTTTACGAAAGAAAATGTGTCCAATCTGCGGATTCTCAAGGTGGGCAAAGCGTGCTATACTAACCATGTAGAAAAGGACATGCAAAGCAGGGGGAGAGAGGATGCAGGAACAAGGTTGGGGCGTCGTATTCTTTTTGGCGACGCTGGCGGTGGCATGCGCCGGGGCATGGATTGGCAAGCGGGTGAAGATCCCCGCGGGGGCGATGTTGGGCGCGATGGCTGGGGTCGCGGTGTTTCATATTCTCACCGGCCGGGGGAGGTTTCCCTCCGAGCTCAAGACGGTGGTGCAGATCCTGTCCGGCGCGCTCATCGGGAGCAAGGTGTCCCGCAAGGATGTGGCTGCGCTGAAAAAGATCCTCCTGCCGACGGCGATCCTGCTGCTGTTCATGACGCTCATGAATCTCACGCTGGGAATAAGTATCTATAAGCTGGGTGGGCTGGACATCGCGACGGCGCTGTTTTCCGCGTCGCCGGGCGGGCTCACGGACATGGCGCTGCTGGCGGAGGAGTTGGGGGCCAATTCCACCTATGTGACGCTGCTGCAGCTCGTGCGGCTGCTCACGATTCTTTCCTTTCTGCCGCCGATCATCAAGCGGGTGTTGAAAAAGCAGCTGGCGGCGGCGCAGGCGCGGGGCGAGGCTCCGGCGGGACCGGCGGCGCAGCCGCGGGCGCTTTCCCGGCGGCAGCAGCTCTGCTATTTTGCCGAGACCCTGCTGGCGGCGGCGATCGGCGGGCTGGCTCTGCACTTCCTGCGTGTGACGGCGGGGGCGATGCTGGGGAGCATGCTGGCCGTGGCGGCCTGGAACATTGCGACCGGCCGGGGGTACTTTCTGCGGCCGGTGTCGGACGCCGCACAGGTCGCCTCCGGAGCGCTTTTGGGCCTGAAGATCGACATGGCGAGTGTGCTCGGGCTGGCGGGGCTGGCGGTCCCGGCGCTGCTCGTCATGGCGGGGGTGCTGCTGTTTTCGCTGCTCACGGGCTATGTCATGCACCGGCTGACCAAGCTGGACCTCGCGACCTGCCTTCTCGCGAGCACGCCGGGTGGGCTGGCGGAGATGTCGCTTTTAAGCGAGGACCTCGGGGCGGATACGCCCAAGATCGCGGTCATGCAGACGGCGCGCCTGCTTTATGTCGTGGCGTTTTTCCCAACAATGATCGAATTTGTCGCTCACGCACTCGGCTGAAAAAACATGGCGAAAGTGTAAAGAAATGCAGCCGCCTTACCCCGAACCTTGACTTTTAGGGGGCGGCGGGTACAATGAATAGCAAGAAGGAAAGCCGCCCCTTTTGCGCGGCGGGGAGGATGGGAGACATGACCCGAACGAGAAAAGTTCTTCTTTTGCTGCTGACAGTGCTGTTTGTGCTGGCGGGCTGCGGCAAGGGGAGCGAAGATATTTCTGCGATCCAGCAGGCAGGCAAGCTGCGCGTGCTGACTTCGGCGGAATTTCCGCCCTATGAATACCACGACGCGGACGGAAAGGCCGTAGGCGCGGATATGGACCTAGCGGCGCGCATCGCGTCGAAGCTGGGGGTGGAGCTGGAGATCGTGGAGTGCAACTATACCGAGCTAGTTCCGGCGCTGCTGGACGGAGAGGGTGACCTCATCCTTTCGGCGCTGCCGAATGCGGCGGCGAAAGGCGTCGCATATTCTGAACCCTACCTCAGCACCGAGCAGTACATTGTGACGGCGGCCAAGAGCGAGATCGCCGCGGAGGAGGACCTAGAGGGCAAGATCCTGGGCGTGCAGCAGGGCACGCAGGGGGACTATTACGCGACGGACATGGCGAGCGCGAAGAACATCGAGCGCTTTTCCAACATGCGCGAGGCGCTGCAGGTGCTGCAGGACGGCAAGTTGGACGCACTGGTGACGGACAAGGCGACGGCCGCGGCAATGCTGGCGGCGCAGGGCGACGCACTGAAAAAGATCTACATCGGCGAGAATGCCGCAGATTACTGCGTGGGAATGCGCGCGGGGTCGGACCTGCAGCCGGAGATCGAGGCGCTGCTGGCAGAGATGAAGGCCGCAGGGGAGCTGGACGCGCTGGTGTTGGCGCACACCTTCCCGGCCGCGCAGGAGGAGGCATAACACAACCGAATCGGAAAGAAGGCAGTGCTACGAGCGCTGCCTTTTTTGTGGGAGGGATTTCTGCAGTCGGGGGTAGGGAGGGTTCACCGCGTGGGTGGAACAGATTTTGTGCCTTTTTACACATAGGCATATTATTTCGCAGCAGGAAGGGTCTCCCTGCTTTTTTTGTGTTTTGGTGCGTGCACACTCTTCAAAAGGCAGAGAGGGTATGCGCTGCCCGCAGCGTCTCCTTTCATATGCACTTTGAAAACCGCATCGGTGGGAAAGGATAGCTCTATTCGTCAGAAACAGGGAAGGCATTGTGGAAGTGAGGCGAAGAGCCTAGGCATATTTGTTTCTATATGTTGCCATTCCGTAACAATATGTTGACAAAAATGTAATATTCGTGTCAGAATATAGCAAAGATTTTTAAGAGGCTTCCGCTTTGGAAGCCAAGAAAGGGAACGACATGAAAAGATTTTTTGCATTGACGCTGGCCGTAGCGATGGTCATGATGATGTTCGTCGGCTGCAGCAAAAAGCAGGAAAACTCCTCTGTAGCGGGCGGTTCTTCGCAGGTTTCGGAACCGGGCAGCTCCGCTGTGGACACGAGCAAGGGCTATGGCGCGTACAAGCTCGCGGCGATCTATGGTTCGATCACCGGCGACTACTGGGGTATCGTGTATAACGGCTGCATGGCCGCGCTGGACGAGCTCAAGACGGCCTATGGTGTGGACGGCTACTGCATGGCGCCGGCAAACTCCAACGACTATACCCTGCAGATGGACCTCATCGAGACGGCGGTTTTGAAGAAAGTAGACGGCATCGTGCTGAGCGTGAACAACGCGGACTCCATCGGCGCCTTCATCACGGACTTCTTCACGGAAGACAACATGACGCCGATTCTGCTCATCGACAAGTCCTGCAACACCACTTCCAAGGCGATCATCGGGCAGGAAATGTCCATGACCTATGAAATGGGTAAGGACTGCGGCAAGCTCGCGGCGGAAGCCATGGGCAGCAAGGGCAACTACGTGACGCTGGGCATTTCGCCGGAGAACCAGAACTGGGCAGAGCGTTCCACGGGCGCGATTGATTACCTGAAGGAAAATGCGCCGGAGATGGTGCACATCCCGGGCGAAAGCCCCTATTGGATGGCGCAGGTCACGGAGGATCAGCAGCTGGCCTACATCCAGGACACGATTACGTCCAACCCCGGCCCGATTTGCTTCGTCACCTCGACGGAGGGCTATACGAACATCGCAGTTGCAGCAATCTCCGAGGTTTCCGCAGAACGCCAGGCAGAGATCCAGGTCATCGGCTTTGACTTCTCTAAGACGGGCTATAACCTGATTCAGAGCGGCGCAATGTACGGCGCAGTCGGCCAGAACCCCTACCTCATGGGGCATGACTCGATCTACCACATGTGCGATTACCTGAAGACAGGTGAGATCGCAGAATTCACGGCTGTTCCCTATACGGTCGTGACCAAGAACAACCTGGAGGATCCTAGTGTTGTTGAATATCTGAAGACGATGGGCATCGTTGCCTAACGGAAGGACAACGGGAAGCGGCCAATAGGCCGCTTCTTTTTTTGTTGAAAAAATTTAGAAACAGAAAGAGGAGATGGGAAAAACAAGAATAAAGAGAAAAAACTTGACAAAAAATTGCAGGCGATGGATAATGAAAACGTAATTTGAAATTCCTACGGGAAAGAAAGGATGAACTATGAAAAAAGTTTTAGCGCTTGTTCTTGCTTTGGCAATGGTCATGATGATGTTCGTGGCCTGCAAGAAGCAGGAACAGAATTCTTCGGCGGACGCTTCCAAGAGCGGCGCTGTGGAACCGGTAAAGTCCTATGCGATGGGTTATGAGAAGTATAACCTGGCCTGCCTGTATTCCGAGATTACGGGCGACTTCTGGTCGATCGTGTATAACGGCTGCACGGCAGCGCTGGAGGAGCTCAAGGCGGGCTCCGGCGTGACCGGCTACTGCGTGGCGCCGGCGACCTCGACCGACTATACGCAGCAGATGGACCTCATCGACACGGCCAAGAACAAGGGCGTGGACGGCATCGTGCTCTGCCCCTCCAATGCGGACTCCATCGGCACCTATGTGACGGATGTGTTCCCGGATGCGAGCATCCCGATCATTGTCATTGATCGTTCCTTGAATACTACTTCCCCGGCTGTTGTCGCGACCTATGCGTCCGATGCCTATGCTATGGGCGAAGCGCAGGCGCAGATGATGTATGAATGCTATGGCGATGTGGAATTGACCTATATCGACCTCGGCATGAGTCCGGAAAACAAGAACTGGGCGGACCGTTCCTTCGGCGTGATCGACTACTGCAAGGCGAACTATCCGACCTATACCAACATAAACGGAGATCAGCCCTACTGGGTAGGCCAGGTCACGCAGGACATCGCGATCCAGTACATTCAGGACACGGTGAACTCCAATCCCGACAAGACGCTGTGCGTTCTGGCAACCTGCAATTCCTACAACAATTATGCAATTGCTGCGCTGAGCGAGCTTGGCGAGGCGGGCGCAAAGGTCGGCTTGATGGGATGGGACTTCTCCAAGACGGAAAAGGCCAACATCGAATCCGGTGTCATGTATGGCGCTATGGGTCAGAATCCGTACTTGATGGGCTATGATTCCACCTATATGATGTGCGACTTCCTGGCGGGCAAGACGATCGACAAGAACGCAACCGTTCCTTACCAGATCGTGACCAAGAACAACCTGGACAGCGAGGAAGTTCAGAAGTATCTGAAGACGATGAACCTGGCGTAACTACTTGTTAGGGTATACAAAAAATCCTCCCTTTTCGAAGGGAGGATTTTTTGTGTGGAAGAAATGAAAGGATTTTTTTGAAGAGCAGAGGCTACAGCGAAGAACGGCCGTTATACGATCGAACGGCAAATCGGTATAGGGCTGGGAGAAATGGCGCATATCTGTAAAATGAGATAGTATATGCAAAGATATAAATAGCATACTTTAAAACGAAGCTCATTATCCTGTTGAAAAGGAATATGAGCAAAAAGAAAACAATTTTTTATACGATAAAAACGGAGATTTGCATCAATATGATGTGAAAAAGTGCTTTCTTCTAGGTAAAAATAGGCATTATAAAACGAGCGCAGACATGTTTTCAATTCTTTTGCAAAGTGTAGAAAGATTTGACATATTGAAAAAAATATGTAATACTATGAAGGTCGGTTTGTAAAGCTTTTACAAAATGACAAATATAAAATGAGAGGGTTTGAAATGAAAAGAATCTTTGCACTCATTCTTGCAGTACTGACAGTGCTCTGCATGGCTGTCGGTTGTAAGAAACAGGAAGAAAAGTCTTCCACACCTGTGTCCGGGTCTTCGAGTACAGCACCGGCAGGCAAGGGGTATGGAAAGTACAACATTGCCAATATCTATGGTACCGTAACCGGCGACTATTGGGGTATCGTGTTTAACGGCTGCATGGCGGCGCTCGATGAGCTGAAGGCCGGCTATGGCGTAGACGGTTACTGCATGGCGCCCGGCAATTCCAACGATTATACCCAGCAGATGGATCTCATCGAAGCGGCAGTCACCAAGGGTGTGGACGGTATCGTGCTCTCCAATTCCAACGCGGATTCCATTGGTGCGTTTGTAACAGACTATTTTAATGAGTCCAACTGGACGCCGATCATTTTGATCGACCGTTCGCTCAACAGCGATTCGGATGTCATTGTCAGCAAGCTGATGTCCCCGACCTATGAAATGGGACAGAAGGAAGGCGCGTTGGCTATCGAAGCGACGGGCGGCAAGGGCAACTATGTCGCATTGGGCATTGGGCCGGAAAACCAGAACTGGGTGGATCGCTCTAAGGGCGCAATGGACTATATTAAGG
>CAKTFI010000014.1 GCA_934555865.1 uncultured Christensenellaceae bacterium
GCCTGTGACGAAGTGACGGCCGGCAAGCTGGACGAACACTTCCCGCTCGTGGTTTGGCAGACGGGCAGCGGCACGCAGTCCAACATGAACGCGAACGAGGTCATCGCCAACCGCGGCAATGAGATCCTCGGCAAGAAGCTGTTGCACCCGAACGACGACATCAACATGAGCCAGTCCTCGAACGACACCTTCCCGACGGCGATGCACATCTCCGCCGTGACCGTGCTGGAGGACAAGGTGATCCCGGCGGTTGACCTGCTGATCGCGACCTTCCGCCGCTTGGAAGCGGAAAACGAAGGGATCGTCAAGAGCGGCCGCACGCATTTGCAGGACGCGACGCCCATCAAGTTCTCGCAGGAGATCAGCGGCTGGCGTTCCTCCCTCGAAAAGGACAAGAAGCTCATCGAGCTGGCACTGCCAGAGCTCAAGGAGCTGGCGCTCGGCGGCACGGCGGTCGGCACCGGCCTCAATACCCCGAAGGGCTTTGACACCGAGGTCGCGAAGGCGGTCTCCGAATTGACCGGCAAGCAGTTTGTGACGGCGCCGAATAAGTTCCACGCCCTCACGAGCAAGGACGAGATCGTGTTTGCGCACGGCGCGCTGAAGGCGCTGGCGGCGGATATGATGAAGATCGCCAACGATGTGCGCTGGCTGGCGAGCGGCCCGCGCGACGGCCTGGGGGAGATCCGCATCCCGGAAAACGAACCGGGTTCTTCCATCATGCCGGGCAAGGTCAACCCGACGCAGTGCGAGGCAGTGACGATGGTGGCCGTGCAAGTCATGGGCAACGATGTCGCCGTGGGCATGGCGGCGTCGCAGGGGAACTTCGAACTCAATGTGTTCATGCCGGTGTGCATCTACAACTTCCTGCAGTCGGCACGGCTGTTGGCAGAGGCGATCGTTTCCTTCAACAACAACTGTGCGGTCGGCATCCAGGCCAACCGGGAGAAGATGCACCACAACCTGCACAACTCCCTCATGCTGGTGACGGCGCTCAACCCCTATATCGGCTATGAGAATGCGGCGAAGACGGCCAAGAAAGCATTCCACGATAATATTTCCCTGAAGGAAGCCTGTGTGGAGCTTGGGTTCCTCACGGCGGAAAAATTCGACGAGGTGTTTCATCCGGAGCAGATGGTCTAAGCGGTCCGGAGAAATGCGAACAAGTAGAGGAGAAAATAGACGATGACTTTTAGCTATTATCCCGGCTGTACACTGAAAACGAAGGCGAAGGATCTGAACCGCTATGCATGCGCCAGCGCCGAGGCGTTGGGCATTGAGCTGGCAGAGCTTCCGGATTGGCAGTGCTGCGGCGGCGCATACCCGATGGCGAGAGACGAAATGGCGACAAAGCTCTCTTCCGTGCGCGCGCTGGCGTCGGCAAGGGATCTGGGCAATGACCTCATTACGCTTTGCTCGGCCTGCCACAATGTCCTGAAGCAGGTCAACAACGACATGCAGCAGGACGAAAACATCATCACCAAGGTCAACAATTATCTGCAACTCGACACGCCCTATCACGGCGAGACCAAGGTGATCCACTATCTGGAAATGCTGCGCGATGTCGTCGGGTTTGACGAGATCGCAAAGCGTGTGGTCAATCCCCTGAAGGGCAAGAAGATCGCGGCCTATTACGGCTGCCTGCTCCTGCGCCCGGGCAAGGTGATGCATCCGGAAAATCCGAAGATCATGGAGGACTTCATCCGCGCGATCGGCGCAGAACCGGTCGTGTACCCCTACCGCAACGAATGCTGCGGCGGATACCTCACGATGGAAGACCGCGCCCTGGCACAGAAGAAGAGCAACACCGTCATGGGCAGCGCCGAGGAATTCGGCGCGGAACTGATGATCACCGCTTGCCCGCTCTGCCTGTACAACCTGCGCAAGAACGCGACCGAGCACGACATCCCGGTCGTATACTTCACAGAGCTGCTGGCGGAAGCGCTGGGCGTGAAGGAGGACTGACATGGAAAATAAAGAGAGACAAAAAGAGCAGATCCTGCGTACGAGCGGCGTCAATGTGTTAAAGTGCATGCGCTGCGGCAAGTGCTCCGGGACATGCCCTTCCTATGACGAGATGGAATACCATCCGCATCAGTTCGTATACATGGTTGAGCGCGGAGAGATCGAACCGCTCTTGAACTCGAAGTCCATTTACAAATGCTTGTCCTGCTTTGCTTGTGTGGAGCGCTGCCCGCGCGGGGTAGAGCCCGCCAAGATCGTCGAGGCGATCCGCCTGGAAGTGATCCGCAAGCAGGGTGCCAACCATCTGAAACCCAACCAGATCCCGGAACTTCTGGACGAAGACCTGCCGCAGCAGGCGATCGTCACGGCGTTCCGCAAGTACAGCAAGTGAGGAGGATAGCATGCAGAAAATAGGCGTATTTGTATGTTGGTGCGGCAGCAACATCGCCGCGACCGTAGATGTCGCCGCTGTGGCAGAGACTCTGAGCCACGAACCGGGCGTTGTCTATGCGACAAACTATCAATATATGTGCTCGGAAGCCGGGCAGAACATGATCAAGGACGCGATCAAGGAATATGGCTTGAACGGGGTGGTCATCTGCTCCTGCTCACCGCGTATGCACGAAGCGACCTTCCGCAAGACGGCGGCCGCCGCGGGCCTCAACCCGTATATGGTCGAGATCGCGAACATCCGTGAGCAGTGCTCCTGGATCCACAAGGACAAGGTGACGGCGACGGAAAAGGCCATCATCCTGGGCCGCGCAGCCATTGCAAAGGTGCACCTGAACGCACCTCTGACGGCCAGCGAGAGCCCGGTCGTCAAGCGCGCGCTCGTCATCGGCGGCGGCATCGCCGGCATCCAGACGGCGCTGGACATTGCGGACGCCGGGTTTGAAGTCGACATCGTGGAAAAATCCCCGACGATTGGCGGCAAGATGTCGCAGCTGGACAAAACCTTCCCGACACTGGACTGCGCTGCCTGCATCCTGACCCCGAAGATGGTGGATGTCGCGCAGAACGACAAGATCAAGATCTATTCCTACAGCGAAGTGGCGGCGGTCAAGGGCTTTGTCGGCAACTTCAATGTGACGATCAAGAAGAAGGCGCGCTATGTCAACGAAGCGGCCTGCACCGGCTGCGGTCTATGTACCGAAAAGTGCCCGCAGAGAAATGTCCCGAACGAATTCAACCTGGGGATGGACAAGCGCCGCGCGATCTATATCCCGTTTGCGCAGGCGGTCCCGAAGGTCGCGACGATCGACCCGAATTACTGCACCAAGCTTAAGACGGGCAAGTGCGGCGTGTGCTCCAAGGTCTGCACAGCCGGCGCGATCGATTATACGCAGAAGGACGAATTGATCGAGCAGAAGTATGGCGCGATCGTGGTAGCGACCGGCTACAACCCCATCAAGTTGGATCAGTTTGATGAGTTTGCCTATGCGCAGAGCCCGGATGTCGTGACCTCGCTGGAATTCGAGCGCATCATGAACGCGGCTGGCCCGACGAGCGGCCAGCTGCTGCGTCCCTCGGACGGCAAGCACCCGCACACGCTGGTGTTCGTGCAGTGCGTGGGCAGCCGCGATACCTCTGGCTGTGGCAAGCCGTATTGCTCGAAGATCTGCTGCATGTACACGGCCAAGCACGCGATGTTGGTGCGTGAAAAGTATCCGGATACGGATGTCTATGTGTTCTACATCGATGTGCGTACGCCCGGTAAGAACTTTGACGAATTCTATCGCCGCGCGGCAGAGGAATACGGCGTGCATTATGTGAAGGGTATGGTCGGTAAGGTCGCGCCCAAGGCGGATGGCACGCTCATGGTACAGGCTTCCGACCTGATCGCCAACGAACAGCTGCATATCAATGCGGACATGGTCATTTTGGCGGCGGCGATCGAACCGGATAAGAGCGCGCGCCCCCTGGCGACGATGCTCACGGCCAGCATGGATACGAACGACTTCTTCACGGAAGCACACCCCAAGCTGCGCCCGGTGGAGAGCCCGACGGCAGGCATCTTCCTGTCCGGCGCCTGCCAGGGCCCGAAGGATATTCCGGAGACGGTCTCGCAGGCGAGTGCGGCGGCGGCAAAGGTCATCGGCCTCCTGGCCAAGAACGCGCTCACGGGCAACCCCTGCGTCGCGCATTCCGATGAAATGATGTGCAACGGCTGCTCCTCCTGTGAAAAGGTCTGCCCCTACGGTGCAATCACCTATTCGGATAAGGAATTCCGTATGCCGAACCGTACGACGGTCATTCGCCGCGTAGCGACAGTCAACGAGGCAGTCTGTCAGGGCTGCGGCGCCTGCACGGTCGCCTGCCCGTCCGGCGCGATGGACCTCAAGGGCTTCTCGAACAGCCAGATTATGGCGGAGGTTGATGCGATATTATGCAAGTAAGTGAAACGAAAGAATTTAGACCGAAAATTGTGGCCTTCTGCTGCAACTGGTGTTCTTATGCGGGGGCTGACCTGGCGGGGACGAACCGCCTCAACTACCCGACGGATGTCAAGATCATCCGTGTTCCCTGTTCTTGCCGGGTAAACCCGATGTTTATCCTGCGCGCCTTCCAGCGCGGCGCCGACGGCGTCATCCTTTGCGGATGCCATCCGGGCGACTGCCACTATACGAGCGGCAACTACTATGCAAGAAGAAGAATGACGCTGCTGTTCTCCATGCTCGACTATTTGGGCATCGAGAAGGAGCGGACGAGAGTGGAGTGGGTCTCCGCCGCCGAGGGCGCGAAATTCGCGGAAACGATGAACGACTTCGTGGCGACGATCACGAAGCTCGGCGAGAATAAGAGATTGGAGGATCTGAGATGCAAGTGATGTTGGCTGAAAAGGCAAAAGAACTGCTGCAGAACGGAACGGTCAATCGTGTGCTCGGCTGGAAGAAGGGGGAATTTGCCTACGACATTACGCCGGCAATGTTCACGACGGCGGAGCAGATTGACGCAGAGTTCGTATATGACGATTTCTGTGCAAACAATCTCTCGAAATATTTGATCCAGGAATCCCGCAAAGAGGGCAAGGTGCTTGTCTTCTTAAAGCCGTGCGATACCTACAGCTTCAACCAGCTTTTGAAGGAACACCGCATTTGGCGGGACAATGTCTATGTCGTGGGCATTCCCTGCGACGGCAAGGCCGATGCGGACCGCTTAAAGGAGCAGGGTATCAAGGGCATCCTCGGCATCGAGTCCGATGCGGACGGCTTTGTGGTGCACACGCTGTACGGCGACAAGAAGGTCGCGAAGGCTGACGCCCTCGCGGAGCGCTGCCTCAACTGCAAGAGCAAGAAGCATGTCGTCTATGACGAGCTGCTGGGCGAGGACGGCGAGGTCCAGGACAACCACCGCTTTGACATGGTGGAAAAGCTGGAAGCGATGACGCCGGACGAGCGGTTTGCCTTCTGGCGGGGCGAGCTTTCGCGCTGCATCCGCTGCAATGCCTGCCGCAATGTCTGCCCGGCCTGCTCCTGTGAAAACTGCGTATTCGACAACCCCAAGTCCGGCATTGCCAACAAGGCGGCGGCGGACAGCTTTGAGGAAAACATGTTCCACATCATCCGCGCGTTCCATGTGGCCGGCCGCTGCACGGACTGCGGCGAATGCTCGCGCGTCTGCCCGCAGAATATCCCGCTGCACCTGCTGAACCGCAAGTTCATCAAGGATATCAACGAGTTTTACGGCACCTTCCAGGCAGGCGAGGACACCGAAACCAGAGCGCCGCTCAATATCTATAACACCGAAGATGTCGAACCGAGCGTCGTATACCAAAAGGGAGGAAAGCACGAATGAAAAAACTTTCCCTTGCAAAGTTAGATGCATTTTTTGCGGAGATCGCCCAGCACGAGGCACTGTATATCCCCGCAGAAAACAAAGGCGGCCAGGCGCAGTTCCAGCGTTGGCAGGAAGGCATGCAGCTTTCCCCGGATCACAACACCGTGCGCAGCGCCAAGGATTTCTTCTTCCCGCAGACCGAGAATCTGGTCGATTTCAAGGTCAAGGGCAAGGAGATCGAGGTGATCGACCCGCGGACGGAAAAGGAAGATTTTGTCGTGTTCGGGGTGCGCGCCTGCGATGTGCGCAGCTTCTCGATCCTCGACAAGGTCTTTTTGGCCAACCCGGTGGACACCTATTATAAATCGCGCCGCGAGCATGGCACCATCCTGTCGCTGGCCTGCACGCAGCCGGAGGAGACCTGCTTCTGCAAGACCTTTGGCATCGACGCGGCACAGCCGGAAGGCGACGCGGCCATGTGGATGACGGAGGACGCCCTCTACCTGAGCGCGCAGACCGAAAAGGGCGAGGCGCTGTTGGCGCTTTGCGCGGATCTGCTGGAGGAAGCGGACGACGCCGCGGTCAAGGCGCAGCAGGCTGCGACGCGGGAAGTGATGGAAAAGCTCCCGCTTTCGAACCTCTCGACCAAGCACTTTGAAAACAAGGATCAGCTGGATGTCTTCTCCTCGAAGAAGTGGGCGGAGCTTTCGCAGGCCTGCCTGGGCTGCGGCACCTGCACCTTTGTGTGCCCGACCTGCCAGTGCTATGACATCCGCGATTTCAACACGGGCGACGGCATCAAGCGCTTCCGCTGCTGGGACAGCTGCATGTATTCGGACTTCACGAAGATGGCCGGCGGCCAGCCCCGGTTGACGCAGCTGGAACGCTTCCGCCAGCGGTTCATGCACAAGCTCGTGTATTTCCCGCTCAATAACGAAGGGGAATTCGGCTGCGTCGGCTGTGGGCGCTGCCTGCAGAAGTGCCCGATTTCCATGAACATTGTCAAAGTCATGAAGGCGCTGGAAGGAGAAGAAGAATGAATACAGAAGCATTGATTCCTCAGATTGGCGTGGTCACGGATATCCGCAAGGATACGCCGGATGTCAAGACATTCCGCGTGGTCGGCCTGGATGGGAAGAAAGTCTTTGAGCACATCCCCGGCCAGTGCGCCATGCTCTCCATGCCGGGCGTGGGCGAGGCGTTGTTTTCCATCACTTCTTCGCCGACCAACCGGGACTTTTTGGAATTCAGCATCAAGAAATGCGGCTGCGTGACTGAATGGCTGCACCAGATGGAGGTGGGCCAGCAGATTACGATCCGCGGGCCATATGGCAACGGCTTCCCGGTGGAATCGGCGCTCAAGGGTAAAGATCTGCTCTTCATCGCCGGCGGCATCGGTCTGGCGCCGTTGCGCTCTGTCATCAACTATGTGCGGGACAACCGCGCAAACTATGGCAGCGTGCAGATCATCTACGGTTCCCGTTCGAAGGATGACCTTGTGGATTATCAGGAGATCATCGACGAATGGATGGCGGACGCCGGCATCGAAGTCAACCTCACGATCGACCGCGAACAGGAAGGCTGGGACGGCCATGTCGGGTTTGTCCCGAACTATGTCAAGGAGCTGAATCCGGACATCCGCAAGACGGTCCTCATGTGCGGCCCGCCCATCATGATCAAATTCACGCTGGCCGGCCTCAAAGAGCTTGGCTTCCAGGACACGCAGGTATATACGACGATGGAGCTGCGCATGAAATGCGGCATCGGCAAATGCGGCCGCTGCAACATCGGTTCCAAATATGTCTGCAAGGATGGCCCGGTATTCCGCTTCGATCAATTGGGCGAACTTCCGAACGAGTATTAATATAAAGGAGAAGACAGGAACATGGAAAATATGGTAAATGTATTCCTGATGGGAAAGAAATATGAAGTGCCGGCCAGCCTGACCATCATGGGCGCCATGGAATATGCCGGTTATCAGCTGGTGCGCGGCTGCGGCTGCCGGAACGGCTTCTGCGGCGCCTGCGCGACCATCTACCGGATCAAGGGCGAGCGCGAACTGCATGCCTGCCTGGCTTGCCAGACGCAGGTGCAGGAAAACATGTACATCGCGACGCTGCCGTTCTTCCCGCTGGAAAAGCAGGTCTATGATATCGAAAAGGTCAAGCCGACCGAGCAGATCATGATGCAGCTCTATCCGGAGATCTACAGCTGCATCGGCTGCAACGCCTGCACCAAGAGCTGCACGCAGGAGCTCAATGTCATGCAGTACATCGCCTATGCGCAGCGCGGGGAATACGAGAAGTGCGCGGAAGAATCCTTCGACTGCGTCATGTGCGGCGTCTGCTCCTCCCGCTGCCCGGCGGGGATCTCGCATCCGCAGGTCGCCCTGCTGGCGCGCCGCCTGAACGGCAAGTACATCGCCCCCAAGGCAGAGCATCTGGAGCATCGCGTAGAGGAGATTCAGCACGGCGATTTCAACTCGCTCATCGAAAACCTCATGCAGAAGCCGATCGACGAACTCAAAGAACTCTATAACACCAGAGAGATCGAGAAATAAGGAGGAATATCAGAATGTACAGTGGCGAAATACTGGAATCCATGAAAAAAGTGGAGGCGGCCAGAGCAAAGAATGTGCAGCTGGAGCCCCGCCGGATGACTGCCGAGGAAAAAGATACCCTCCTTGCGACCTACCATCCGGACTATAAGCAGGACCAATTTGCCGTATTGCAGGTCGGTCCCAACAAGGGCGAAAAGGTCCCGACGGAGTTGGCGGCGCTTTTGCAGGCGAACAGCCGTGTGAACCCGGACAAGCTCGACCTCTCCAAGGTAGACTATGATGTCGATGTGCTGGTCATCGGCGGCGGCGGCGCGGGCTCTTCCGCGGCGATCGAGGCAGACGAAGCGGGCGCGAAGGTCATGATTGTCACCAAACTGCGTATCGGCGACGCCAACACGATGATGGCGGAAGGCGGTATTCAGGCGGCGGATAAGCCCAATGACTCCCCGGCGATCCACTATCTGGACGCGATGGGCGGCGGCCATTTCACCAATAAGCCGGAACTGCTTTCCAAGCTGGTTCTGGAAGCGCCTTCGGCGATCCAGTGGCTCAACAACCTGGGCGTGGAATTCGACAAGGCGCCGGACGGCACGATGATCACGACGCACGGCGGCGGCACCTCCCGCAAGAGAATGCACGCGGCAAAGGACTATTCCGGCGCAGAGATCATGCGCACGCTGCGCGACGAAGTGCTGAACCGGCAGATCCCGGTCGTGGACTTCACGGCGGCGATCGAGCTGATCTTGGATGAGCAGGGCAAGGCCGCGGGCGCGGTGCTGCTCAACATGGAAACGCAGGAGATCAAGATCGCGCGGGCCAAGACGGTCATCATCGCCACGGGCGGTGCCGGACGCCTGCACTATCAGGGCTTCCCGACCTCCAACCACTACGGCGCAACGGCGGACGGCCTGATCCTGGGCTATCGCGCGGGCGCGAAGCTGCTGTATGCGGACACGCTGCAGTATCACCCGACGGGCGTTGCCTATCCGGAGCAGATCTTCGGTGCACTCGTGACGGAAAAGGTCCGTTCGGTCGGCGCCATGCTCATCAACTCGGAGGGCGAAGCCTTCATGCATCCGTTGGAAACGCGCGATGTCTCGGCGGCTTCCATCATCCGGGAATGCTCCACCAACGGCAAGGGCGTGCACACCGGCAACGGCGGCGTCGGCGTGTGGCTGGATACCCCGATGATCGAGATGAAGGGCGGCGCAGGCACAATCGAAAAGCGCATCCCGGCCATGATGCGCATGTTCGCAAAGTATGACATCGACATCCGCAAGGTGCCGATCCTCGTATATCCGACGCTGCACTATCAGAACGGTGGCTTGCAGATCACGCCAGACGGCATGACGGGCATCGAAAACCTGTTTGTCGCGGGCGAAGCGGTCGGAGGCATCCATGGGCGCAATCGTCTGATGGGCAACTCCCTTCTGGACATCATCGTCTTCGGCAGAAGCGCCGGCAAGAACGCCGCCGCCAAGAGCCGCGATGTTAAGGTGGGCGAATTGACGCTGTCGCATGTCAAGAAGTTCGCCAAGGAAATGGAAGAGGCGGGCATCCACAGCGAGATCGTTTCTCCGAAGCTGCTGCCGGACTATCGCCGTCCGCGTACGACGCTCTAAGCGAGGAGGGGAAACACAATGGAAGGACTTGCAAGTATTCTGGAAACGGTCATGATCATCTGCTTCGGCATCTCCTGGCCGCTGTCCATCATCCGTTCCTACCGTTCGCGTTCGACCAAGGGCAAGAGCTTGATGTTCAGCTGCTTCATCGGCTTTGGCTATGTCTGCGGAATCATCTCCAAGTGCCTGACGCATACCTACAACCTGGCATTCTGGTTCTATTTCCCCAATGTCATCATGGTCTGCACGGACATCGCACTGTATTTCCGCAATCGAGCCATTGAGAAGGCGGAAGGAAAATAAACGGCGCCCGGAAGAACATTCCTCCGGACAAAGTATGTAAAAAGGCGCAGGGCTTCGGGATCTCCGAAGCTCTGCCTGTATTCTGCGCCAACCCGATCAGGAGTGAACTATGAAGAAAAACCTGCGGAAATTTGACACCAAGATACAGCATTTGAAATACAAGGTGCGGCGCGAGGTTGCCCGCTATGCCTGGCGGGACGAGCTCTTGGAAAAGATCACGGAGATCCCCAAGATCATCGTCCCGGGCAAGGAATCGACGACGCGCTGCTGTATCTATAAGGAACGTGCGATCATCAACGAGCAGATTAAGGTGGCGATGGGCGGCAACCGCCAAAATCCGAATGTCATCGAGGTCATCGGCATCGCCTGCGACGAGTGCCCGGTGGGTGGATACGAAGTGACGGACACCTGCCGTGGATGCCTGGCGCACCGCTGCGAGGAAGCCTGCCCCAAGGGCGCGATTACCTTTGACGCGGAACAGAAGGCGCATATCGACAAGTCCAAATGCGTGGAATGCGGCGCCTGCTCGCGGGTGTGCCCGTATAACGCGATCACCGTGCACAAGCGGCCCTGTTGGAACGCCTGCAAGGTGGGGGCGATCTCCATGACGGAGGAGCATATCGCCTATATCGACAACGACGCCTGCATTTCCTGCGGGGCCTGCGTATATCAATGCCCGTTCGGCGCAATCTTGGACAAATCCTACATTCTGGATGTCATCTCCCTTTTGAAAGAGAGCCACGGGAACACGGATACGCATGTCTATGCCGTAGTGGCGCCGTCGATCTCCAGCCAGTTCCAATATGCCAAGCTGGGGCAGGTGCTGGCCGGCATCGAGGCGCTGGGCTTTTACAAAATTGAGGAAGCGGCGCTGGGGGCGGATATGGTCGCCTTTGCCGAGGCTAAGGAACTGACCGAAAAGGGATTTTTGATGAGCTCCTGCTGTCCGGCGTTTGTCGCCTATGTGCACAAAAAATTCCCGCAATTGGCGGAGAACATCTCGCACAGCCTTTCGCCGGTCGCGACCATTTCCAAGTACATTAAGGAGCAGGACGAGAAGGCAAAGGTCGTCTTTATCGGTCCCTGTACAGCCAAGAAGATGGAATTCCAAAAGCCGGAGGTCCGGCCATATATCGACAGCGTGATCACCTTTGAGGAATTGCAGTCACTGTTTGACAGCAGGGACATCGACATCACCACGCTGCCGGAGACGGCGCTCAACCGTGCATCCTACTATGGGCGGATCTTTGCGAAGAGCTGCGGCCTTTCCTCTGCCATCGCGCAGGGGCTGATCGAGCAGAATGCGGAGAATTTCTCCTTCCAGGCAGTGCCGTGCGATGGAATTGCCGAATGCAAGGTCGCCCTCCTAAAAGCGACGAAAAACCGCCTGGACGGGAACTTTGTCGAAGGCATGGCCTGTGTGGGCGGTTGTATCGGCGGGGCTGGGTGCCTCACGCATGCAGAGCGCAACAAGCTGATTCTGGAAAAGTACAGCAAGGAATCTGAATGGAAGACGATTGAAGAAGCGCTGGATGCGCTTTGAGAAAATGAGAGAAGAGAAGTCCCTGGGCTTCTCTTTTTTTGTGGAAAACATACAATAAATTATTGCGAAAGGAGGCGGAGAATGCGGAAAATGGATTGGCGGATGGCGGTGCTGTTCTGCGCTGCACTGTGCTGCATGCTGCTTGCGGCGGTGTTTAGCATCGAGGGGTCGGGGGAATTTTGGCCGGGCAAGGGCCTATGGGGGCGGGGCGGCTTTCTCTTGGGGTCGCTGTGCTATATGGGCGGCGTCCTCGGCGGCGCCGTCTGCGCTTCCCGGGAGACGCGGACGCCCCTGCTTTTGGAGCTGCTGCAATGCCTGCTGCTCAGCGCCTATGCCTTTCTGGCCTTTTGGCGGGAACAGAGCTTTGCAGCGCTGCTGACGGCGGCGGGGAGCACGGCCCTATGTGCAGGGCAGTGCCGCCGCCGGGGTGCATGGCAGTGGCCGCCCCTTCTGTGGGCGGCCGCGCTTTCGGTGCAAAGCTATGTCCGCTTTCTGTATGGTGGCGCGGGATGAAGGACGGGGCGAAGGGAATTATGCAAAAATCGGATGAGGGAATTGCAAAGCCGGGCGAAATGCTATATAATGAATAAAAATGTCGGGTATCTGCCAGAAAGCGGAAGCGAGGGAGAGCCAATGGATGCGGCGTATTCGCGGAGCGGAGCGCCAGCAGGCTTTTTGGGAGCGGAAGCGGGGCGGAACCGGAACGGAGGAACAAATGAATCAGGATTCTAAGAAAATTCGCTCTATTGCTGCAGCTGGGATGCTGGCGGCGGTGACGCTTGTGCTCGGGTTGACGAATATCGGGATCATCCCGATCCCGCCGGCGAATGTCACGACGATGCACATCCCCGTTATCATTGGCGCGATTTTGTGTGGCCCTAAGGTCGGCCTGTTTTTGGGTGCGGTCTTTGGTCTGACCAGCGTGTGGAAGGCGTTTACCGCCACTTCCAGCCTGGTTGCGCCGCTCCTTGCGGCGAGCCCGCTGCTCGTCATTGTGATGTCGCTGGGGTCGCGTCTGCTCGTGCCGGTCGTGGCGGGGGCGGTCTATCGCGGCATCGCCAAGCATAAACCGACGCTGGCGGCGATCCTTGCGCCGGTCGCGGGGTCGCTCACCAATACGGTCTGCTATCTCGGGTCGATGCTGCTCTTTTATGTGCTCACTGGGATCGATGCCTCGGCGGTGCTGGCTATCGTGGCGGGTGTTGGCGCGCTCAACGGTTCCTGTGAAGCGGTGGCGGCGGCGCTGATTTGCGGGCCGATCATCCTGGCGCTTCGGCGGCAAAAATCGGAAACGAAATAATTTTTACGGCAAAGGAAACAAAAGATGCTCATTGTCATCGATGTAGGAAATACCAATATCAAATGCGGCCTGTTTGAAGAAGGGCGGCTCGAGAGCTCGTGGCGCATGGCGACCAAGATGCATGTGACCTCGGACGAGATCGGGATCAAGATGATCTCTTTTTTGGACTACCTTCACCGCCGACCGGAGGAGGTGGAGGACATTATGATCTCCTCCGTCATCCCGTCGATCAATTACACGATTGAACACATGTGCCGCACCTATTTCAAAAAGCGCCCGTGTTTTGTGGAGCCGGGGATTCGGACGGGCATCAACATTCTTTATGACAATCCGAAGGAGCTGGGGTCGGACCGCATCGTCAACGCCGTGGCGGCCTATGAGAAATATGGCGGGCCATGCATCACGGTGGATTTCGGCACGGCAACGACCTTCGGCGCAATCTCGAGAAAAGGTGAATTCCTGGGCGGTGCGATCTGCCCGGGGCTCATCGTGTCGGCCAACGCGCTCACCAATAATACAGCCAAGCTCCCCAAGGTGGAGCTCCAAAAGCCGCGCCATGTAATCAACCGCAACACCATCGCGTGTATGCAGTCGGGAATCCTGTACGGCTATGTGGGGCAGGTCGACTATATCCTGCGCAAGATGAAGGCGGAGCTTGGCGAAGAGGCTAAGGTTGTTGCGACCGGCGGCATGGCGGAAACGATCGCTTCGGAGACAGAGATGATCGATGTGATTGACAGTCTGCTGACGCTGCACGGCTTGTATATCATTTATAAGAAGAATCACGAGTGAGGAAGGAAAGCGGCGAATGAAAAAAATCAATGTAGCGATCCTGGGGCTGGGCACCGTCGGGAAGGGCGTCTATCAGATCTTGCAGGAAGACGGAGAAAAAATTGCCCACAAGGAGCATCTGCAGATCTGCGTGAAAAAGGTGCTGTCCCGGAGCTATCACCTGGACATCCCGGAGGAACAGAAGACGGCCGACATTGAGGAGATCGTGAACGATCCCGACATCGACATCGTTATCGAGGTGATGGGCGGGATCGAGCCGGCCAAGACCTATGCGCTGCGCGCGCTCATGGCGGGCAAGACGGTCGTTTCGGCCAATAAGCAGATGATCGCCAATTTTTGGCCGGAATTGGAGGATGCCGCGAAAAAGTCGGGCGCAGGGTTCTATTTTGAGGCAAGCGTCGGCGGCGGGATTCCGATCCTGCGTGCCATCGACGACAGCCTACAGGCAAACACCATGCGATCCATCTTTGCGATCATCAACGGGACGACCAATTACATCCTCACCAAGATGACGGCGGAAGGGCTGGATTATGCGGACGCGCTGCGGGAAGCGCAGGCGCTCGGTTATGCCGAGGCTGACCCGACGGCGGATGTCGAAGGGTATGATGCGATGTATAAGCTCTCGATCCTGGCGTCCAAGGCCTTCCACGCGCGCCTGCCGATCGAGCGCATATACCGCGAGGGCATCAGCCGCATCACCAAGCAGGACATTCAATACGCGGCGGATTTTGGCCGCGTCATCAAGCTGCTCGCAATCGCCAAGCGGAACGGTGACGACGTGGAATTGCGCGTGCACCCGACGATGATTCCGCTTTCGCACCCGCTCGCCAACGTGCTCGATTCCTTCAATGCCATCTTTATGAATGGCAGCGCCGTGGGTGATGTGATGTTCTATGGCCGGGGCGCGGGGGCCTTCCCGACGGCCAGTGCGGTTCTGTCAGATGTCATCTATGCGTCGCATGTGGAAAAGCCGCGCTATGCGACCTTTGAAAACCACATGGATTTTGTTTCGCCGATTCTGCACTTTGAGCAGAATTGGGTCTGCCCGTTCTATATCCGCCTGACGCTTTTGAATGTGCCGGGCGCATTGGCGCAGGTCACTAAGCAGATGGGCGATTGCGGCATCAGCATCCTGTCCGCCATCCAGAAGGATGCCCGCGAGGACGAGGCGACAATCGTGTTCCAGACCTATCCGGCAGAGGAGCAGGCTGTGCAAAAGGCGGTGGCCGCCTTCCGGGAAATGCAGGTCGTGAAGGAAGTAGGCGCGGTCATCCGGATGGAGGATTGAGCTTTTTAGGACAATTCCATACCAAAAGAGCCTTTTGGGGCTCTTTTTTTGTGCATGGGGCTTGACCTGGAGTCTACTTTAGGGAGTACACTATATTTAATAAGGTTGTGAATCGGGAAAAGGAGGTCTTTGGATATGGAATATCGGGAACTTGGCAAAACCGGCCTGCGCGTCAGCGAAATCGGGCTTGGGTGCGAGGGCTTTTCCGGAAAGACGCAGGCAGAGGCGACGGCGTTGTTGGGCGCGGCGTTGGCCGCCGGGGTGAACTGCATCGACCTGTATTCACCGGAACCGGATCTGCGCAGCCATATCGGCGAGGCGCTGCGCGGCCGCCGCAAGGGCTTTGTGTTTCAGGCGCACATCTGCGCCGTCTGGAAGGACGGACAGTACAAGCGCACGCGCAATCTGGACGAGGTGAAGGCGGGCTTTGCCGACCTGTTGGAGCGCTTGCAGACCGACCATATCGAGGTCGGCATGATCCACTATGTCGATTCGCCAAAGGATTGGGAAGAGGTTTGCCAAAAGGGCGTGCTCGATTACGCGCGCGAATTGAAGCGGCAGGGCAAGATCGGCAGCATCGGCCTCAGCAGCCATAACCCGACGGTCGCTCTGGAGGCGGTGAACAGCGGGGCGATCGATGTGCTGATGTTCAGCGTCAACCCGTGCTATGACCTGCTCCCGGCGACGGAGGATGTCGAAGTTCTGTTCGACGAAAAGAGCTATGGCAAGCCGCTGCTCAATATGGACCCAGACCGCGAGGCGCTGTATGAAGCCTGTCAGCGGCAGGGCGTGGGCATCACGGTCATGAAGGCGTTCGGCGGCGGCGACCTGCTGGACGATACGCTTTCGCCCGCGGGCAAGGCATTGAGCGTTGCGCAGTGCATGCACTATGCCCTGACGCGCCCGGCGGTGGCGTCCGTCATGGTCGGTGCGCACACACTGGAGGAATTGGAAGACTGCCTGCGCTATGAACAGGCGTCGGCGGAGGAGCGCGACTATGCAATGGCGCTTGCGGCCATGCCCAAGGTCAGCTGGCAGGGGCACTGCATGTACTGTGGCCACTGCGCGCCCTGCCCCCGTGGCATCGATGTGGCGATGGTCACTAAGCTGTTGAACCTGGTCAAGGCGCAGGGAGAGATGCCAGAAACGGTGCGGGAGCACTATGCGGCGCTGGAGCACAAGGCAGGGGAATGCATCGGCTGCGGCGCCTGCGAAAAGCGGTGCCCCTTCGGCGTGGCGATCCGCGAAAATATGCGGGCGGCAAAAGAAGTCTTTGGCGAATAAGAAAGAGAGGAAAACACAGATGAAAATGGTTCGGCTCGGGAAAACCGAGATCACGACGCCGCAGAATGCGTTTGGCGCGCTGCCCATTCAGCGTGTGAACATGGAAACGGCGGTGCGCATCCTGCGCAAGGCCTATGAAGGCGGGATGACCTTCTTTGACACGGCGCGCGCCTATTCGGACAGCGAGGAAAAGCTGGGGCAGGCGTTCGCGGGTATGCGCGATAAAGTCTATATCGCAACCAAGACGGCGGCGACCACGCCGGAGGGCTTCTGGCGCGACCTCGAGACCTCCCTCAAAAACTTGCAGACAGACTATATCGACATCTATCAGTTCCATTGGCCTAAGCAGTGCTATCAGCCGGGCGATGGAACGGGCATGTATGAATGCATGTTGGAGGCCAAGAAAAAGGGCATGATCCGCCACATCGGCATGACCAACCATATTTTGAAGGTCGCGCACGAGGGCATCGATTCCGGACTGTATGAGACGCTGCAATTTCCATTCAGCTACCTTTCCTCGGAAAAGGAGCTGGAGCTGGTGGAAAAATGCAAGGCGGCGGATATGGGATTCATCGCGATGAAGGGCCTGGCCGGCGGCCTCATCACGGACTCGGCTTCGGCCTTTGCCTATATGGCGCAGTACGACAATGTATTGCCCATCTGGGGGATCCAGAAGGAGAGCGAGCTGGACGAATGGCTTAGCTATATGCACGACCCGGCAGAGATGACGCCGGAGCGGGAGGCATTCATCGAGTGCGAAAAGAAGGAACTGGTGGGCGATTTCTGCCGCGGGTGCGGATACTGCATGCCCTGCCCGGTGGGGATCCAGATCAACAGCTGCGCGCGCATGTCGCTGATGCTGCGTCGCGCGCCTTCGGCAAATAACCTGACGCCCCGGGCGCAGGAGATGATGCGCAAGATCGAGGACTGTATCCATTGCGGGCAGTGCAAGAAGAAGTGCCCGTACGGCCTCGACACGCCGGAGCTCTTGCAGCGCAACTATGCGGACTACAAGAAGATCCTGGCCGGTGAGGTCAAGGTAAACTGACGACGCGGCATAAAAAAACGCCCCGGGAGGTGCCAAGCCCTCGGGGCGTTTTTGTTTGGTTTGGCTCATGCCTGCGCGTCGGTCTGGTCGACCTTTTTCTGCGCTTCCTCCAGCGCGGCGGTGCATTCGCGGATGAGGCGGATGCCCTGCTCGTAGTTTTGGAGCGCTGCCTCCAGGGAAAGCGGCGTTTCCGTGTCGTCCATGGCGGCGAGGATGGCGTCGATCTGATCGAGCTTTTGTTCAAAAGTGCTGTCTTTCATGTGCGAGACTCCTTTTCAATCACGAGAGCGGTGAGGGTGCCGTCCGGCAGGTGGATCCAAACTTTGCTTTGCAGGGGGACGGCGGCGGCAGAACGGACGGCAGCGCCGGACGCATCTTGCAGCAGGCCGTATCCCCGCGCGCAAAGTGCGAGCGGGTTTTGCGCTTCCAGGCGGGCCGCGCAAAGCTGCAAACGCTGCCCGGCCACCCGGAGGCGCGCGTCCATGGCGGTGCGCAGGGAAGCCTCTGCCGACGAAAGCGCCTGCCGGGAGCTTACCAAGCGGTGCGAAAGGGCCTCCTGCAACCGGGCTTTCGCGTCCAGGAGCGCCTCCTCCGCCGCGCTCAGGCGGAGCGCCAGGGCGGATTTCAACCGGTTTTCCGCCTGCACCAGGTCGAACAGCAGCGTCTGCTGATCGGGAACGGCGAGCTCGGCCGCGGCCGAAGGGGTGGGGGCGCGGAGGTCGGCGACAAAGTCGGCAATGGTGAAATCCGTCTCGTGTCCGATGCCGGTGATGACCGGGGTGTGCAACGCGTAGATCGCCCGGGCGAGCGCCTCGTCGTTAAAGACATACAGGTCCTCGAGCGAGCCGCCGCCGCGCGCCAGCAGGATGACATCGGCCTGCGCCGCATCTGCCGCGGCAAGCGCGCGCACGATGTCCTGCGCAGCCTCCGCCCCCTGCACCGTTGTGGGGCAGAGCTGCACCTGCGCCAGCGGATAGCGGCGGCGCAGGATGTTGCGCATGTCCTGCAAAGCCGCGCCGGTGGGAGAGGTGACGAGGCAGATCTTTTCCGGGAATTTGGGGATCGGGCGCTTGTGCGCCGCGTCGAACAGCCCCTCCGCCTCCAGGCGGCGCTTCAGCTGTTCATATTGTAGGGAGATCTCCCCGGCGCCGGCCTGCAGCATCCGCTGCACATAGATCTGCACGCCGCCGTTGCGCTCATACAGCGCGACATCCCCGATGAGCAGGACATGCATGCCGTTGGCGGGGATGAATTTCAGCGAGGCGCGGTATCCGCGGAAGAGGACCGCGCGGATCGCCGCCGAAGCGTCCTTGAGCGTAAAATAGATATGCCCGGAGGTGTGCAGCGTCAGGTTGGAGATCTCTCCCTCGACGCAGATGCTTTGCAGCGCATCGTCCCCGGCGAGCTTTTCTTTCAAATATTGGTTGAGCTGCCCGACCGTGACCGGCCGCATGGCGGCGGAAAATTGCATGGCAATGCCTCCTTGTGCATTTAGTGTAGCTGTTTTGCGCCCTCTTGTCAAACGCGGCAAAAAGAATTGACAGGACGGAAAAGTTATGCTATGATACCAATACAATTTATGCGAATTCCTTGGATTGGACGAGGGAGTAGTTTGCGCGCGCGGCTTCGCGGGCGTGTCAAATCAACAACACATCTGCTTTTGGCAGAATGGTTTGCCTTAATGAACGAGACTCATGCACAACTTTTTGTGTATGAGTTTTTTTATCGCAATTTTTAGGAGGGTGTCAATGAAGCACTATTTGGAGCCGGTGGACGCGGTCTGCCGGGAGACGGAAAGTTCCGCCGACGGCCTGTCGCAGGAACAGGCGCAACAGCGCCTCGCCCGCGATGGAAAGAATAAGCTGGCGGAGCCGAAGAAGGAATCGCTTGTAAAGCGGTTTTTCAGCCAAATGATGGATCCGATGATCCTCATTTTGCTGGCGTCCGCGCTCGTGTCGGGGATTACGGCGGCCTATGCCAACGAATCCTTTGCGGATGTGTTCATCATCCTGTTCGTCGTGGTGGTGAACGCGCTGTTGGGCGTCATGCAGGAAAGCAAGGCCGAAAAGGCCATCGAAGCTCTAAAGGAGATGGCAGGAGCAACCTCGAAGGTGCTGCGCGGCCACACGGTGCATCACATCCCGTCGGAGGATATTGTCGTGGGCGATGTCCTGATCCTGGAGGCAGGCGACGCTGTGCCGGCGGATGCTCGTATTTTAGAAAGCATGAGCCTGAAGGTGGAGGAAGCGGCACTTACGGGCGAGTCTGTGCCTTCGGAAAAGGTCAGCGAGCAGATCGCCCTGCCCGACGGGCAGAAGGACATCCCGCTCGGCGACCGGCATAACATGGTCTATATGGGCAGCACCGTCGTCTATGGCCGCGGCAAGGCGGTCGTGACGGCGACGGGCATGCACACCGAGATGGGCAAGATCGCGACGGCGCTCACCACGGCGCAGAAGGAACAGACGCCGCTGCAGGTCAAGCTGAGCCAGCTGAGCAAGGTGCTGACCTATCTGGTGCTCGGCATCTGCGCGTTCATCTTTGTGTTCGGGTTGATCCAGACCGGCGAATTCACGACGGCGGGGATCCTGAATTCCTTCATGATCGCGGTCAGCCTGGCGGTGGCGGCGATCCCGGAGGGCCTGGTCGCGGTCGTGACGATCGTCCTGTCCATCGGCGTCACCAAGATGTCCAAGCGCAGCGCGGTGATCCGCAAGCTGACCGCGGTGGAGACGCTGGGCTGCACGCAGGTGATTTGCTCGGATAAGACGGGCACGCTGACGCAGAACAAGATGACGGTCGTGCAGTGCGCGGCGCCGGACGAAACGCTGCTGGCGCGGGCGATGTCGCTGTGCAGCGACGCTGTGCCAGACGAAACGGGCAAAGCCGTTGGGGAACCGACCGAATGTGCGCTCGTCGACTATGCGACAAAATGCGGCCTACCCAAGGGAGCGTTGGAGGCGGTCTATCCGCGTGTCGGGGAAGCGCCGTTCGATTCGATGCGCAAACGGATGTCCACCTTACATGAACATGCGGGCAAGGTGGTGCAGTACACCAAAGGTGCGCCGGATGAGGTGCTTCGCCTGTGCGATACCTACCTGACGGAGGGTGGCGAGGTGCTGCCGCTTACGGAGGAGGCGCGCGCAAAGATCCTTGGCGAGATGACCAAGATGGCCGACCAGGCACTCCGCGTGCTGGGCGCGGCGCAGCGGGAATATGATGCACTGCCAGCCAATCTTTCAAGTGAAACTCTGGAGCAGGGGATGACCTTCCTTGGCCTGGCGGGCATGATAGACCCCGTTCGCCCGGAGGTCAAACCGGCGATCGAGGAGTGCAAGCGCGCGGGGATCCGCGTGGTCATGATCACCGGCGACCACAAGAATACGGCGGTCGCGATCGCCAAGGAGCTGGGCATCATTGAGAATGAGGACCAGGTCATCACCGGCCTGGAGCTCAGTGAGCTCAGCGACGAGGAATTCGCCGAAAAGGTGCGGCAGTATTCGGTCTATGCGCGCGTGCAGCCGGAACATAAGGTGCGCATCGTCAACGCCTGGAAGGCGTTGGGCGCGGTGACGGCCATGACGGGCGACGGTGTCAACGACGCGGCGTCCATCAAGAGCGCAGATATTGGCATCGGCATGGGCATCACGGGCACAGATGTCACCAAGAATGTCGCCGACATGGTGCTGGCGGACGACAACTTTGCGACCATCGTTTCGGCGGTCGAAGAGGGGCGTAAGATCTATGACAACATCAAGAAGTGTATCCAGTTCCTGTTGGCGTCCAACCTGAGCGAAGTGTTGAGCATCTTCTTTGCAACGCTGTTTGGCTTCACCATTCTGGAACCGGTGCACATTCTCTGGATTAACCTGGTGACGGACTGCTTCCCGGCGCTGGCACTGGGGATGGAGGCGAGCGAGCGGGATATTATGCTCAAAGCGCCACGCTCCTCTAAGAACGGCGTATTCTCCGGCGGCGTGGGGCTGGATATCGGCTATCAGGGTGCGCTGATCACGATCCTGACGCTGGCGGCCTACTTCATCGGTCACTTTATGGAGGCGGGCGTGTGGGAGATCACGAACAGCGCCGATGGCATGACTATGGCGTTCATTACGATGTCCATGGCGGAGATATTCCATGCCTTCAACCTGCGTTCGCAGCGCGGCTCCATCTTTGCGATGCACAGCCATAACTGGTACCTGTACGGCGCAATGGCGCTTTCCTTCCTGCTGACGCTGACGGTCATCTACACACCGGCGCTGGCAGAGCTGTTCGCATTCGAGCATATTTCCCTCGTGGAATACCTGGTGGCGCTTGGCCTGGCGATCCTGATCATCCCGATGGTGGAGCTTGTCAAAGCGATACAGCGCAAAGCGGCGCATCGGGCGAAAAAATAAGCAAGACAGCAAAGGAACCTTCCCGCGGGAAGGCTCCTTTTTTATGGGCAAATTCAGCTCTTTGGGAAGAAGGTACAGCGCTTTTCTTTGTCGGCAAGGGCGAGGAAGATGCCCCCAAGGTCGCGGATCCCCTGCGCCTGACACTGCTTTTCCAGCCACGCGCGGTCTTTGCCCGCCTTTTGGAGGTTCTTTTCCACGACCTCGCCATCCATGACGACGGCATAGGAGAGGCTTTCCGCCTCGGGGCGCAGGGAGAGGTCGCGCGGGGTCGCAGGTCGATCCGCGGCGACCGGCAAAAAGCTGATCTTGCCGTTCGGCTCCAGGAGTGCCGCCTGCACCTGCGACAGATCGAAATACCCATTGACGCGGCACTGCGACAGGAATTCCGAGGCGTCGATGCGCGCCTTTTTCAGGTTTTCATAGGAAAACGCGCCGTTTTGGAAGAGCACATACGGCACGCCGCTCACCAGCCGCCGCGCCCGCAGAGACTTGTTGGTCACATAGGAGAGCAGGATGGTGAGCAGGGCATAGAGCAGGATGGCGAGCAGGATCTTCAAAAACTGGGGGTCCATGAAGTCCGTGATGGAGAGTTCGGCCGCAGTCGAGCCAATCGTGATGCCGGTGATATAGTCGAACAGGCTCATTTCCGAGATCTGTCGGTGTCCCATGCATCGGGTAAGGAATAGCAGCGTAAAGAAGGAAAACACGGCGCTGAGCGCGATATGCAAAAAGTCCATAAAAAAACTCCTTTCGGGTAACTCGAGAATAGTTTTCCGAAAGGAGGTACAAAATATGCATTTTTTAGAACTTGGCCAGTAACAGGAGCGTTCCTGCGGTCAGCAGGGAAAGCCCGAACAGCGCTTTTTTGGACAGGCGCTCATGCAGCCAGATTCGTGCAAACAAGATGCTTAAGAGGATGCTCAGCTTATCGATCGGCGCGACGATCGAGGCCTTGCCGGTTTGCAGGGCATGGTAATAGCACAGCCAGGAGAGCCCCGTGGCGATGCCGGACAGCACGATGAAGCCCATGCTCCGGCGCGAGATCTGCTTGATGCCCGACTGCTTATGCTGCACAAACACCAGCACCCAGGCCATCAGCAGCACAATGCAGGTGCGCAGCGCGGTCGCCAGGTTGGAGGGGATGTCCTGCGTGCCCAACTTGCCGAGGATGGAGGTGGCGGCGGCAAAGACGGCGGAAAAGACCGCCCAGAGGAGGTATCCCTTTCCCGTCGCGCCCGAAGAGGCCTTGCGCTCGATCATGAGCAGCGTCCCCACGGCGATGAGCACCATGCCCAGGATGCTGTTGAGATACAGCGTTTCCCCAAGGACGATCCAGGCCAGCAGCATCGTGAGGATGACGCTGGACTTGTCGATCGGGACGACCTTGTTGATGTCGCCGAGCTGCAGCGCCTTGAAATAGCACAGCCAGGAGGCGCCGGTCGCGATGCCGGACAGCACAAGGAACAGCAGGTTTTTCCAGCTGAGTGAGGAGATTGCGGAAGCGCTCCCTGTGAGCAGCACCATCAGCCAGGAAAAGACGAGTACGACGCCGGTGCGCAGCGCCGTTGCGAGGTCAGAATCCGTGTCCTGGATGCCGATCTTGGCGAGGATGGCTGTGATCCCGGCGAAGAAGGCGGATAGAAATGCGAAAAGAATCCACATAATAGAAATTCCTCCTTTAGGAAGGAGTATCACAGATATTGATAAAGAATACCTGAAAAAAAGGCGGGAGACCCCGCCTTTTTTGATGCTTAGTAGAGATTGGCCTTTTCCGCCTCGACCTGTTCCCGGGACAGATGATTTTTCTGCATTAGGTAGGTGAGAATGGTGTCGAACGCTAGGTTGGTCGGATAGTCATAGTATGCATAGATCTGCCGGTAGATCTCGGCATCCTTGCCATCCTGTACGGAGACGCCGCTGCGGTCGACATCCGACACGAGGAAGGTCGCCGTGTTGATCTTGGAGACGGTGGCGTCCTTGTTGTAGGAGAGCAGCACGCACTTTGCACCGGCGTCCTTGGCCGTCTGGGCGAAGTCCACCAGCGTCGGCGTGTTGCCGGAGCCGGAGGAGAGCACCAGCACATCGCCCTCCTTAATCGAGGGGGCGGTGGGCATGCCCACGGCATAGACCTGCTTGCCGAGCTGCGCCAGGCGGGCGCCGAAATTCATGGCTGTCTGCCGGGAGCGGCCGCGCCCCGCGACGAAAATGTTGTTGCCGGCGTCGATGATGTCGGCAATCTCCTGCAGCTTGTCGTAATCGAACCGATCCTTGACATCCTTCAGGGCCTCGACCGCCATCCGGTATTTGAATTCATCCTTCGCAGGCGTCTGCGACATCCAAAGCGATTTCTTTTCCATGATTTGCTCCTTCCCTTAATACAGATTGGCCAGTTCGCTTTCCATCTTTTCCTTGGAAAGGCCTCTCTTTTTCATGAGGTACATGACGATGCACTCATAGCAGAGGTTGATGGCATATTCCGAATACCAGCCAAGCGAGTCAGGCAGGCGATCCGCGTCCGCTTCCATGCGATATACGAGCGTGGAAAGGTCGCCGATTGGGGAGGTCTCCGCCTCGGTGAAGAGGATGATGTCTGCGTTGACCGCTTTGGCCTTCTTGGCAAATTCCACGAGAGAGGAGGTCTTGCCGGAGGAAGAGCCGATGACAAAGACATCGCCCTTGTGGATGGACGGGGTGGAGTTGTCGCCGACGACATGGGCGCTGATGCCCATCTGCATGAGGCGCATGGCAAAGCCCATGATGTTGAGGCGCGACCGGCCGAGCGCCGCGACAAAGACATTGTTGGCCTCGTCGATTTTATCAGCAATCTTGACGAGCATCTCGTCGTCCATGTATTCCGCGACGATCTTCATGCAGCGGATGCGCTCCTCATGGAATTTTTCTCTTGCGCGATAGGTAAGGTGTGCAGGTGCCTGCACCGTTTCGTTAGGTTTTGTGCTCATAATTATCTCGAATCCTCTCTTGCCGATCAAAAAATATTGGGGAGCTCCTGTTGCATGCGCGCCTTGCTTCTGCCGACCTTGTCCTGCAAATAGAGGACGATCGCATCGCATACGACGAACAGAGCCAGTTCAAAATATTCTTCCGCGATCAGGCCGCCTTCGTCCAGCTGCGGGAACAGGAGGACTTCCGAAGCGTCCTTTTCCAGCGTGGAACCCTTGGTCATGGTGAACAGGTCATAGGCGATGTGCAGCTCCTTACCGCGCTTCATAAAGGTAATCGGTGTCTTATCCTCGCCATCGACTGAAGCGATGAGCACGACATCGCCCTCGTGTACAGACGGCGTGGGCGGCGATTCCTCGAGGTGATAGGAACGGATGCCCAGCTGACGCAGGCGCTGCGCTAGGCTCATGAGCGCCAGGCCGGGACGGCCGACATCGGCCACGACAAATACATTATCGGAATTCAAAATGCGGTCGGCGATCTGTTCGATGACAGAGGTGTCCAGTGCATCGAGCAATTTTTTTGTGCCGACGATCGCATTTGCACAGTATTCTTTCATCATACAATCCATCTCCTTTTCCTTCGGGTCACTGAAGGTTGGCATGCAGCGGGTTTTCGCCGGGCGTCAGGGTGATGCCGAGGCGCGCCATGAAGTAGTGGGACATGCCGACATCCATGACATAGAGAACGGCCTGCTCAAACTGCGTGCCGATGGGCTGGATAGAATGATCCTCCGCGGAACCCGGGACGGGGGTGTTCAGTTTGACGACGACATCGGCCATGCCCGCCAGCGTGGAAGCGGCATCCGCCGTGACGACGATCAGCTTGATGTCGCCGATTTCCTTGATCTTCTTGGCCGCGGTCACGAGGTTTTCCTCTTCGCCGCAGGCGGAAACCTCAACGAGCACATCGCCGGGCTTGATCGCGGGCGTTGCAATATCGCCGACGATGAACACACGGTAGCCCTGATGCATCAGGCGCTGCGCAAAATACTTGATGGTGAGCAGGCTACGGCCGTTGGCATGGAAGAAAATGCGGTTGGCGTTGTGGATGGTGGAAAATACCTTGATGAGGACATCTTCGTCGACATGCTGGGTCGCTTCGTCGATCTCATTCATGATTGCGGCAGTGATTTCTTTTATATTCATAATGATTCTCCTGAAAGATATTGAGTTGGGGATTATTCGAGGTTGGAGTGCATCGGGCCGGCGCCGTTCTTGCGGCCGAGACGCTGCTGGATGCAGGCGCGGAGCGCCCAGTCCAGACCATAGATCACGCACTGATCGAACAGGGAGCCGATCGGCTGCACGGATTCGACGCTGCTTTCCACACCAGGCAGCGGGCAGTCAAACCGCACGGTCAAGTCTGCCAAATCGCCCAGCGTGGACTGCTTGGCGGCCGTCGCCAAAAGGATCTTGATGTCGCCGATCTCTTTGCACTTCTGCGCCATGCGGATGCTCGTTTCGGTCTCGCCCGTGCCGGAGACGATAAAGAGCAGGTCGCCGGGCTTAATCGCCGGGCAAGTCGCGTCGCCGATGATATGATGGCGATAGCCGAAGTGCTTGAGGTACATGGCGAAGTTCTTCATGTTGATAGCTGGTCTTCCCACGGAATGGAAGAAAATGCGGTTGGCGCCGTGGATCTCAGCAACCATCTTCCAAAGGACATCGTAATCCATGTCCTTCAGCGCCAGGTTGATCTCGTCCAGGATCGTGCCGGCATATTCTTTGATCATAACTGAATTCATCCTCCCGATAAATCTCTTGTTGGCAATTCTTTGCCAATCACCTGTATTGTAGCATGCTTTTCTGGCCTTTGCAATGCGCAGAAACGCCGCTTTTTTCCGGACAAAAAACGCAGCCGGGGGTGCGGCTGCGCGGGAGCGGGGAGGAATTTCGTGCGGGTGCTTTTGCGGTACGCTGGAGGAGGCGGCTGCGCGGGAGCTTGTCGGCAAGCCACGCGGCGGCATCGGGACAATTTTCTCCGCGTACGCAGGTGAATACCGCGTCGCTTTGCAGGAGCGCCTCCCGGCAG
>CAKTFI010000015.1 GCA_934555865.1 uncultured Christensenellaceae bacterium
CGGGGCGTCGTCCTCGTCCGGCGGGAGCTTGGCGATGCTCACCACCTGCTCGCCCTCGGCTAGCCGCATGATGCGCACGCCCTGCGCCGTCCGTCCGAACACGGAAATGTCGTCCGACCCCATGCGGATCAGCACATTGGCGTTGTTGATGAGCATGATGTCCTCGTGCTCATACACCTCCAAAATGCCCACCATGCTGCCCGTCTTTTGGGTGAGATTCATGGTTTTCGCGCCGATGCCGCCGCGCGTCTGTTCGCGGTATTCGCCGGCTGGTGTGCGCTTGCCGTACCCATTTTCCGAGATCACGAGCACATGCTGCCCTTCCCGCAGGACGCCCGCGCCCACGACGCAGTCACCGCTGCGCAGCTTCATGCCGCGCACGCCCACCGCGACGCGCCCCATCGGGCGGACATCCGCCTCCGAAAAGGCGATCGCCATGCCGTCGCGCGACCCCAGGATGATGCGATCCTGTCCGCTCGTCTTGAGCACGCTCACCAACTCATCGCCTTCGCGGAGCGCGATGGCGATGATGCCGTTTTGCCGGATGTTGGAAAACGCCGAAAGCTCCGTCTTTTTGACGATACCCTGCCGCGTCACCATCACAAGGTTCGACGCGTCCTCCATATCCGCGATGGGGAATACGGCCGAAACCTGTTCGTCGCCGTCCAGCGCCAACATATTCACGATGGCCATGCCCTTGGCGTTGCGCCCCGCCTCCGGGATCTGGTAACACTTTTTGACATACACCTTGCCCCGCGTCGTGAAGAAGAGGATATAATTGTGCGTCGAGGAAGTGAATATCTCCTTGACCGCGTCCTCCTCCTTGGTCGCAAGGCCGGTAATACCCTTGCCGCCGCGCCGCTGCGCCTTATAATTGGCGCTGGCCGTGCGCTTGATGTATCCGTGCTGCGTCAAGGTGATGACCATCTCCTCTTCCTGGATCAGGTCCTCAATGTCCGTTTCGTCCTCGGCATGGCCAATCTTGGTGCGCCGCGCGTCGCCGTATTTCTGCTTGATCTCCTGCAGGTCGGTCTTGATGATGCCGTATACGAGCGCCGGGTCGGCCAACACTTCCTGGAAATAGGCAATCTGCTTGCACAGCGCGTCGTATTCCTCTTGCAGCCGATCGCGCTCCAGCCCGGTCAGGCGCTGCAGGCGCATATCCAAGATCGCCTGCGCCTGCAATTCGCTGAAGCCGAACTTTTCGATGAGCGAAATGCGCGCCGTCGCGCCGTCTTTAGACGAGCGGATCGTGTGGATGACCTCGTCGATGACATCCATCGCCTTTAAGAGCCCCTCGACGATATGCGCCCGCTTCTTGGCCTTTTCCAGGTCAAAGCGCGTCCGCCGTTCGATGACCTCGCGTTGATACTTGATGTATTCCTCCAAGATCTGCTTGATATTCAGGATCTTGGGTTCGTTGTCCACGAGCGCCAGCATGATCGCGCCGAAGCTCAGCTGCAGCTGCGTATGCTTATACAGCTGATTGAGCACCACCGACGCATTCGCGCCCTTTTTGAGCTCGATGACGACGCGCATGCCCGAATGGTCGGATTCGTCGTTCGCCTCGGTGATCCCGTCGATCTTGCGGTCGCGCGCCAGCTCGCGGATGGAGGCGACCAAAAGCTCCTTGTTGACCTGATAGGGGATCTCGGTGACGACGATGCGCTGATGCTCCTTTTCCGTCTCCACCTCGGCCTTGGCGCGCAGCAGGATCTTGCCGCGGCCGGTCTGGTAGGCCTGCCGGATGCCGGAAAGCCCGATGATCTCGCCGCCGGTCGGGAAATCCGGGCCCTTCACATACTGCATCAGGCCCTCGATCGTGATGTCCGGGTTGTCGATGCAGGCGCAGACCGCGTCCACCACCTCGCCCAGGTTGTGCGGCGGGATGTTCGTCGCCATGCCGACGGCGATGCCGCCCGACCCGTTCACGAGCAGATTCGGGAAGCGCGAGGGCAGCGTCACCGGTTGCTGCAGCGAACCGTCAAAGTTTGGGTAGAAATCCACCGTGTCCTTGTCGATGTCCCGCACCAGCTCCATGGAGATTTTTCCGAGGCGCGCCTCGGTATACCGCATGGCGGCCGCGCCGTCCCCGTCCACGGAACCAAAGTTGCCATGCCCATCGACAAGCAGGTAGCGCGTCGAAAAGTCCTGCGCCATGCGCACCATGCTGTCATAGATTGCCGTATCGCCGTGGGGGTGGTATTTGCCGAGCACATCGCCCACGATACGCGCGCTCTTTTTGTGCGGCTTATCCGGCGTGATGCCCTGCTCCGCCATGGAATAGATGATGCGCCGGTGCACCGGCTTCAAACCATCCCGCACATCGGGCAGCGCGCGGTTGATGATGACCGCCATCGCGTAGGAGATGAAGGATTTCTTCATCTCCCCGCCCAATTCCAGCGGGATGATCCGCGAAGTATTGTTCTCGTTTTCCATTCTTTCTTCCCCCATCAGATATCCAGGCTATCTTTATCGACCATTTTGGAATTTTCCTCAATAAAAGCGCGCCGCGGTTCGACATTTTCCCCCATCAGGATATCGAACAGTTCATCCGCCTCCATGGCATTTTCCAAGGTGACCTGCATGAGCGTGCGCTTTTCGGGATCCATCGTCGTCTCCTTGAGCTGCACCGCGTCCATCTCGCCCAGGCCCTTGTAACGCTGCGTATCAAAGCCAGTGCCGTTTTCCTCCAGGAATTTCAGCCGCTCTTCCTCGCTATAGGCATAGAAGATCTTCTGCCCCTTGGACAGACGGTACAGCGGCGGGAGCGCCGCGTATACATGCCCCTGTTCGATGATCGGGCGCAGGTAGCGATAAAAGAAAGTGAGCAGCAGGATGCGAATGTGGCTCCCGTCGACATCGGCATCCGTCATGATGATGATCTTGTCATAGCGCAGCTTGGAAATATCAAATTCCGACCCGATGCCCGTGCCGAACGCCGTGATCATCGCGCGGATCTCGGCATTGCCGAGCGCCTTGTCGTAGCGCGTCTTTTCCACATTGAGGATCTTGCCGCGCAGGGGCAGGATCGCCTGCGTTTTGCGGTTGCGGCCGCTCTTGGCGCTGCCGCCTGCGCTATCGCCCTCTACGATGAAGATTTCGCGTTCCGATACATCCTTACTCGTGCAGTCGGCGAGCTTGGCCGGCATGGAAAACAGGCCGGACTTTTTGCGGGTCACATCCCGCGCCTTGCGCGCCGCGTCGCGCGCCGCCCGGGCGAGGATGCACTTTTCCACGATCTTCTTGGCTTCCTTCGGGTTTTCCTCCAGATACTCGCTGAGCTTTTTATACACGATGTTGTCGGTCAGCGTCCGCATGGAGCTGTTGCCGAGCTTGGTCTTGGTCTGGCCCTCAAACTGCGGTTCGGGCAATTTGACGCTGATAACCGCCACCAAGCCCTCGCGCACATCGTCGCCCGTCAGGTTTTCATCCTTTTCCTTCAGGAGGTTGTACTTGCGCGCATAGTCGTTGATTGACTTGGTGAGCGCCGAGCGCAGCCCGGTCTCGTGCGTGCCGCCCTCCACCGTGTTGATGTTGTTCGCAAAGGAAAAGATGGTCGAGTCGTACCGGTCGTTATATTGCAGCGCGACCTCCACGATCTCCAGATCCTTTTCGCCGTACATATAGATCGGGTGGTCGAGCAGCGTCGTCTTGCCCTGGTTTAAGTACTCGACAAAGGACACGATGCCGCCTTCATAGTGATAGTCGTGCTGCACGACCGGATCCCGGCGCTCATCCGTCAGCGTGATGTGGATGCCGCGGTTTAGGAAGGCCATCTCCCGAAAGCGCACGCGCAGCACATCGTAGTCGAATTCGACGGATTCGAAGATCTCCGGATCCGGGAAGAATTCGATGGTCGTACCCGTTTCATCTGTCTTGCCAATCTCGTGTACCGGGCACTGTGGGATCCCACGCGCATATTCCTGCGTCACGATCCGCCCGTCGCGCGCGACCGTCGCGATAAGCCGCGTGGACAGCGCGTTGACAACGGACACGCCCACACCGTGCAGTCCGCCGGAGACCTTGTATCCGCCGCCGCCGAACTTTCCGCCGGCGTGCAGCATGGAAATGGCCACCTCCAGCGTCGATTTTCCCGTCTGTTTATTGATGCCCGTGGGGATGCCGCGGCCGTTGTCCCGCACGCGCGCGCTCCCTTCCCGGGTCAGCGTCACTTCGATCTTGTTACAAAAGCCCGCCATCGCCTCGTCGATAGAGTTGTCTACGATCTCATAGACCAGATGATGCAGCCCGCGCTTATCCGTCGAGCCGATATACATGCCCGGGCGCTTGCGCACCGGGTCGAGGCCCTCCAGGATCTGGATCTGGCTTTCATCATAGGTAGACGATGCTCTTTCCGCCATAATACGCTCCTATCTTTTCACCTGTTTCCGGCGACACCGTGCCGGAAAAAATCTCCATGAAAATTTTCTTCTTTAATATATATTATACCTCTTTTCGGCCTGCATTAAAAGAATTTTGCCGCGAAATTCACAAAAAAAACGCCGGATTCCCGGCGTTTTTCCCTATTGACGGCGGACCGTTGCCTCTTCCACAGAAAAATAGGAGGCCCCCGCAAATTCCTTCATTCCCTCCATGTCCGTACAGGTGATAAACACCTGATTGCCGCTCACAATCTCCATGAGGCTCTCCCGTCGGCGGCGGTCAAGCTCGGAAAACACATCGTCCAAAAGCAGGACCGGCGCCTCGCCCATCTGCGCCTGCGCCACCTCGAGCGACGCCAGGCGGATGGCCAGCATGGCGGTGCGCTGTTGCCCCTGCGAGGCATAGATTTTGGAATCCCGCCCGTTGATCAGGATTTCCAGGTCCTCCCGGTGCGGACCGGTGAGGCAGACGCCCATCTCCCGCTCCCGCGCGGCGTTCGCCTGCATCTTGGAAAGTAAGCTCTCTCGCGCGTTTTCCACCTCCGCGCTGCATTTATAGCGGATCTCGATTCCCTCCGATACGCCCTGCAAATTGCGGTAAAACCGCGCGGTGCAGGCGTTTAGCTGTTCGACAAACGCGGCGCGCTGCGCGATCATGTCCGCGCCATAGGCCGCCATCTGTTCGCCATAGGCCGAAAGCACGCCCGCGTCCGCCCGCGGGTTTTTTAGGAGCTTGTTCTTGCTCTTGAGCGCCAGGCTGTAGCTCTGCAGGCTGCGGTAATACCCGGGGCTTATTTTGCAGAGCTCCATATCCATCATCCGCCGGCGCAGCGAGGGCGATTCCTTGATAATGCGCAGGTCCTCCGGCGCGAACACGATGGAATTGAGCGCGCCCATGAGCTCGGAGATCTTGCGGACGGGCAGCCCGTTTAGGCGCACGCTCCGCTTGCCCTCGCCCAGGATGCCGATCTCGATCTTCCCCCGGTGGGAATCGGCGGCATACTGCGCAAAAATGCCGGCAAACGCCTGCCCGTCGCGGATCAGCTTGGCATCCGGCGCGCCGCGGAAGGACCGGGCGCAGGACAGGTAATTGACCGCCTCCAAGAGGTTGGTCTTGCCCATGGCGTTGCGCCCGGCAAACACATTGATCCCGGGGTTCAGGTCCTCGAGCGTCAGCGCCTCGAAATTCCGAAAATCCCGCAGCGCCAGTTTTGTGATGTGCATCGGCTGTGCGCCCCGCTCCGCTTATTCCGCGATGTTGACCGGCACGACCAGGTACAGGAAGGCGTCTCCCTCCACCGGGCGGATGACACAGGCCTGCAGGCGGCCGGTGAATTCCAGATACACCTCTTCCTCGTCGATCACCTTGAATACATCGAGCAGGTATTTTGCATTGAATGCAATTTTCAAAAACTCGCCCTGCATCTCTGCCGGGACGCGGTCCTGCGCCGTGCCGTATTCCGAGACCGACTGCATGTCGATGCAGGCGTCCTCGATGGACATGCGGATGAGGTTGGAGCTGTCCTCCCGGGCGAGCACCATCATGAGCTCCAGGCTGCGCTCGAACAGCCCAGCGTTGATGCGTACCCGCGTCTTGTACTGCGCCGGGATGATCGCCTGATAGTTGATGTATTCGCCGTCCAGCAGGCGCGTGAAGATCTCGACATTGCCGCTCTTCAAAAAGCAGGCCTGTTCGCCAAAGCGCAGGCAGACCTCCTCCTCGCCGTCGCCCAGGATGCGGGAGGCCTCCTTGAGCATTTTTGCCGGGATGATCGCCTTCAGCTTGCTCTTTGAGGCGACTTTTGCCGTCTTTTTCGCCATGCGGATGCCGTCGATCGCCACGACGGACAGCGTCTCCTCCTGCGGGTCGGTCTCAAAAAGCAGCCCGGTGAAGATCGGCCGGTCCTCGCCGACATAGGCGGAAAAGGCGGTCTTTTCGATCATTTCCTTGAAAAGCGGCCGCGCAAGCGTCACCTCATGGTCGGCCTCTCCCTCATAGACGGGGAAGGGCGGGAACTGCTGCGCATCCATCTCCGAAAGCATCGCGCTGGAGTTGGCGCCCTGGATCTGGATCGCTGCCTCCTTGCGCGCAAAGCGGATCTCGCCCGCGGGGAATTTGTTGATGATGTCATACAGCACGCGCGCGGGGATTGCGGTCTCTCCTGTCTCCTCGATCTCGGCATATACGCTCGTCTTGATCGCCGTCGTCATGTCAAAGGCGTCGAGAACAAGCGACTGTTCCTCCGTCTTGATATGGATGCATTCCAGAATGGATTTTTGGTATTTGCCATACGCGGCGCGCATGACGATGTTGAGCCCCTTGATGAGTTCTTCTTTGTTGCAGGTAAACTTCATAAAATGCCGACTCCTTTTTTCAAGAATGAGAAAAATTACTAATTCGTAGTGATAGTCGTAGTGGTGTGGATGGTGTGGATAACTCCCTTTTTCCGCGCGGCAAAGGCAAAAATGCCGGTTCGATTTTGTGAAAATGCCGTGGAAAGCGTTTGCATGCCTTGTGCATTTCCGGGCGGGTATTGTACAATTCTCGCCCTCCCTTGGCTGTGCGCGCCGCCGGGAGCGGGGGAGGGGGTGCCCAAACGGGCCCAACGATCCACAGGCTGTCGACGGGGCGTGCACAGGAATTGCACAAAGTTATCCACAATTGTGGATAACTTACTCGCGGATCTTCTGCGTGATCTCGGCGAGGATGGACTGCAGGTCCGGGTCTTTTTCGAGGTCCTCGGAGATCTTTTTATAGGCGTGGATGACCGTCGTGTGGTTGGTGAGCCCCACGCACTCGCCGATCTTTTGGTTGGTGAGGTCGGTGAGCTTCTTTAAGAGGTACATGGCAATCTGCCGGGGATAGGCGATGTTGCGGCTCTTGGTCCGGCTCAGGATCTCCTCCTCCGTGATGTCATAATACTCGCACACCTGCCGGATGACGGTCTTGGGTGTGATGACCTTGGACGCCGGCGAGGTAAAGAAGGTGCCGAGCGCGCCGATCGCGACATTGAGCGTGATGGCATGCAGGCTGCTGTCCAGCTGTGCGCTGGCGATGACCCGCTTGAGGGCGCCCTCCAGGTCCCGGATGTTGGAATCCTCCTTGGAGGCGATGTAGGTGAAGACCTCGTCCTCGATGTCCAGCGTGCAGCGGGTGAGTTCCTTAATATAGGGGGCCTTTTTCTTTAGGATGGCGACGCGCGTCTCGTAATCCGGCAGGCCGATGTCCGTCGTGAGCCCCCACTTAAAGCGGGAGAGCAGGCGCTCTTCGAGCCGCGGGATCTCCTCCGGGGGCTTATCCGAGGACAGGATGATCTGCTTATTGGCTTCGCGCAGCGTGTTGAAGGTGTGGAACAGCTCCTCCTGCGTCTCGCGGGCGCGGGAGATGAATTGAATATCGTCGATGAGCAGCGCGTCGACCTTGCGGAACTTGTTGCGGAAGGCCTCGGAGGTGTGCTTCTGGATGGATTCGATGAATTCGTTCGTGAACGCCTCGGTCGTGATATAGATGATGCGGGCGGCGGGATTTCGTTCGAGGATCCGGTTGCCGATCGCGTGCATCAGGTGCGTTTTGCCAAGGCCGCTCCCGCCGTAGATGAACAGCGGGTTATAGGCGATGCCCGGGTTGTTGGCGACGGCGAGCGAAGCGGCGTGCGCCAGGTTGTTCGTCTTGCCGACGACAAAGGTATCAAAGGTATAGTTCGGGTTGAGCGCGATGTCGCCGAGGGAACGGGGCGCGGCCGGGCGGTCGAGCAGGTATTGGTCCAGCTCGGCCGGCGTCAAAAAGACGAGCTCGATGGCGCGGTCCTGCCCGTGCATCTCCTGATAGGCTTCCTTCATTTTCTGGAAGATCAGCGGGGAAAAGCGCTCCTCCACCTGTTCGCGGGCCAGGTCGCTCGATACTTTGAAGATATATTTTCCGTTTTCCTCAAACGCGGGAGAAAGAGATTTGATATACATCTCATAGGCGATGGCATTGTGATTCGCCTGATAATACGATTCCAGTTTTTTGAGAACGGATTCCCAGAGAGTGGCAAACGAATTCATAAAATTTCTCCTCACAAGTAAAGAAAGCTCCCGCATACCCATAGACAGAGGGGGGGATATTTATTATATCATAAACAATAAGGGGCTCAAAGCGATAGAATCGAATATTTGAAAAGATTGTGAAAAAAGCGGATATGCACCGGATATGGACAGGTTATCCACAAGTAAGCGAAAGTTATCCACAGTTTGTGGATAACTTTCGGGCGGGAAAAGCGGGATTTTGGGGAATATGGCGATAAAGTATCCACATTTGCACTCAGAGTTATCCACAATTGTGGATAACTTGCAAAAAAGCATCCACTGAACGGGCGGCAAAAACGGGGAGGCGAATTTTATCAAAAAAACCGGGAATTTTGTGCGGATATTGGACGGGACGACGCAGGGCGCGAAGGCGGGGCGAGCGGGCAGGGACGCGGCGCTTTTCGGGGCGGGTTATCCACAAATCCACAAAGCCTATCCACACCTTGTGGATAACGCCCGTTTGGCCAGCGCGCGAAAAGGCCGGTAATATTGGGAATATCCACATTTGCACTCAAAGTTATCCACAATTGTGGATAACTGCCTGTCCTTTTTCCACAAAATGCGCGGCGACGGGCGGGGAAGAAAAGGCCGGGCGGCGGGCGCGGCAAAGTTTTTTTGGCACCGGGGACAAGGGCATTGAAAATTTGCAAAAAGCAAGTATAATATATTGGTGATTCTGCAAATGGGCGATTTTTTGTTGACAGCCATGCGGTTTTTCTATACAATAGAATCGTCTTTTTATCGAAAAAAAGTGGCTCACGCACTTTGGAGAAGAAACAACGAATTATAGATTTGCGAGGTAATGGATCATGAAGAGAACTTTCCAACCCAAAAAGCGGCACCGCAGCAAGGTGCATGGTTTTCGTAAGCGGATGGCTACGCTGAACGGCCGCAAGGTCTTGAAGCGCCGCCGCAACAAGGGCAGAAAAAAACTCACAGCTTAGTAGCGTGCAGGGCTGTATCGGCAACAATGGTACAGCCCTATAATTTTAGCATGAAAAATAGGGCGGAATAGGAGCGGGCGTTGTGGAAAAGAAGAAAAACAAGCTCGTGACGCTGAAGAAGAATAAGGAATTTACCTTCGTATATCACCGGGGCAAGTCCTGCGCCACAAGGCGCATGGTGCTTGTGTATTTCAAAAACAAATACGGCGGATTGCGCAGCGGCTTTTCAGTAAGCAAGAAAGTGGGCGGCGCGGTTGTGCGCAACAAGGTGCGGCGCCGCATGAAGGAATGCATGCGCGAGATCTTGAAAACGCATCCGGATACATCGCATGCCAGCCTGGTCTTTGTGGCGCGGGAAACACTTAGCGACGCCTCCTATGCAGAGCTGTCGCGGGACATGCGCTATCTTTTGAAAAAAGCGGGGCTGCTCGCCGAACAGCCGAAAAAGGACGGCGCGGCACATTGAAGCGCGTTTTGCTGTGGCTGATTCGTGCCTATCAGCGGGGGATTTCCCCCTATTTTCCAGCGACCTGCCGCTTTACGCCGACCTGTTCGCAATACGCCTATGAGGCGGTCGCAAAATACGGCGCCCTGAAGGGCGGCTGGCTGGCGTTTCGGCGCATCCTGCGCTGTCACCCCTTTTGCAAAGGCGGGTATGACCCGGTTCCCTGAGCGGAGCCATTGGAGGGACTATGAGTTTTTTGAACGATAACTTCATTGCCGATTTTTTTATCCTGGCAATCGAATGGGTATATCAATTTCTGCGGGAGTACTCGCTGACCATGATCGTGGTCGCGCTGTTCGTCCGCCTGGTGCTTTTACCGGTGGATGTCAAGCAGCGCGCCAACAGCAGGAAGATGGCCAGCATCAACCCCGAGGTAGAGAGCCTGCGCAAGCGCTACGCAAACAATCCGGAGCAGTGCAACCTTCGCATCAACAAGCTCTATAAGGAACGGGGCATCAGTCCGATGGCGGGCTGCCTGCCGATGCTGCTGCAGCTGGTCTTTTTGCTTGCGTTCTACGGGGCGTTGCGCTCAATTGCGGCGAAGGAGACGATGTCGCTTGTACTGCGGGCGGCGGAGCACGGCGCGGAAGGGGTGCAGCTTACCAAATGGCTGTGGGTGCATAACCTCTGGCAGCCGGATTCCGGCATGGCGGGTGTGCTGCCTTCGGCAAGCGAGTTTTTGACTTTCCTGCAGACCAACACGAACACGATTACGCCGCAGACGATGGGGATCCTGCAGAGCAAAGGGCTCATCCTCTTTAACGAGGGGATCCTGAGTGTCAACGAGGCGGCGTATAATGCGCTCTGCTCGGGCATCATTGCCGCGAACGGCCTCACGGGCGTCAATAACGGTTGGTTCATCCTGCCGCTTCTTTCCGGTGGGGCGATGTTCTTCCAACAATGGGTGTCGGCCAAGCTCAACCCGAACCCGGCGATGGAGCAGCAGATGGGCATGATGAAGTACATCTATCCGGTGGTCTCTTTCATGATCTGTCTCAGCAGCAACACGATGTTTGCAATCTACTGGACATTTACGAGCGTATACAGTATGGCGGTGGACTTCTTCTTTAACCTGATCTATCGCAAAAAGGAAGAAAAGAACACGGCAAAGGCTTAAGGGCAACGGATCGCGTAGCGGCGCGAAGAAAGGAAGAGGCGAGATGAGCGCAACGGACGAAAGGGTCATGGAATCGAAGGGCAAAACGGTCGAAGAGGCGATCTTTCACGGCCTTAGCAAGATGGGTCTGGGCATCGACCAGGTGGACGTGGAAATTTTGCAGGAAGGCAAGGGCTTCCTCGGGATCGGCCGTTCGGCGACGGTGCGGCTGACGCGGAAATTCCGGGCGGCGGACCGGGCGGAGCAGTTTTTGGACGGGCTTTTCCGGCGCATGGGCGTTTCGGCCGTGGCGCACGCGGAGGAGAGCGAGGAGATGATCCGCATCCAGGTGGACGGCGATTCGACGGGCGTGCTCATCGGGCGGCGCGGGGAAACGCTGGACAGCCTGCAGTATCTGACCAGCCTGGTCGTCAATAAGGATGCGGAACAGTACCGGCGCATCTTCCTGGACACGGAAAATTACCGCGAAAAGCGGGAGGAGACGCTTGTGAACCTCGCCAACCGGATCGCGGCCAAGGTCGCCAAGACGGGCCGGCGCGTGGTGCTGGAGCCGATGAACCCCTATGAGCGGCGGATCCTGCATGCGACGCTGCACGACCATCCTTCGGTGTGCACGGTGTCCGAGGGCGAGGAACCGTATCGCCGGGTCATCATCAAAAAGAAACGGGCAAACGCTCCGACAAAGTAAATCTGGAAAAGGAATGTAAAAAGGGCGTGGTTCACGCCCTTTTTTGGAATCGAAAAATGAGGGATTCGTTGGATACCATCTGCGCGCAGGCGACCGCGATCGGGGAGGGCGGGATCGCCATCCTCCGCATGAGCGGGCCCCGGGCGCGCGACATCGCGAAAACGCTGTTTTTCCCCTATGCCAAACGGGCGGCCTGGAAGCCGCGGTATATGTACCTGGGCGAGATCCGCGAGGGAAATCGCTTGCTGGACTGCGCGCTCTGCGTGTATTTTCGCGCGCCGCATTCCTATACGGGCGAGGATGTGGTGGAGTTCCACTGCCACGGGGGCATGCAGGCCGCAAAAATGGTGCTGGAAGCGCTGCTGCGCGCGGGGGCGCGCCCGGCGGAACCGGGGGAATTCACCAAGCGCGCGTTTTTGAACGGCAAAATGGATATTTCCGCGGCCGAGGCGGTGGCGGATCAGATCTCCGCGCTGTCCGAACGCGGGGCGGAGATGGCGGCGCGGCAGATGCGCGGCGACCTCGCGCGGGACATTTTGGCCATGCAGGCGGCGCTGACGGATGTGCTGGCCGAGATGGAGGCGGGGATCGAATACCCCGAGGAGGATCTGGAGCTGGAGATCGCGGGGCAGGCGCTGCCCAAGCTGCGCGCCCTTCGGACGCGGATCGCCGCGCTGGAACAGAGCTTTCGGCAGGGCAAGCTGCTGCGCGAGGGGATCCAAGTGGCGCTGGCCGGGCGGCCGAATGTGGGGAAATCTTCCCTTCTAAACGCGATCTTTGGGGAGGATCGGGCGATCGTAAGCAGCATCCCCGGGACGACCCGGGATGTCATCGCCGAACACTACCTGCTGCATTCGCTGTCCGTGCAGTTTTTGGACACGGCGGGCATGCGCGAGACGGGCGACGAGATCGAAAAAATCGGCGTGCAGAGGAGCCGCCGGGCCATCGACGACGCGTCTGTGGTCGTGCTCGTGCTGGACGCCTCTGCACCGCTTCGGGAAGAGGATCGGGCGGCCTATGCCTATGCCAAGGAACAGGGCGCCGCGATCGTGCTGGCGCTCAACAAGGTCGACCTGCCGCGCGTCCTGATGCGGGAGGCGGTGACGGCGGAATTCCCCGCGCCGTGTGTGGAGATCGCCGCCCGGCAGGGGCAGGGCATCGACGCCCTGCTGGAGGAGGTCTACCGCGCGGCGGTGGGGGACGCGGCGCTCACCGAGGGCATGGTGATCACGAACAGCCGCCATGCCTACGCCCTCCAAAAGGCGGCGCAGGCGCTTTCGGACGGGATCGCGGCGCTGGAGGCGGGGATCGACCTGGACTGCGCGTCCATCGACCTCCACGACGCCTGGCGCTATTTGGGCGAGATCACCGGGCAGACGCTGTCGGAGCAGATCATCGACCGTATTTTTGAAAAGTTCTGCCTTGGCAAATAGGGCGGATTGGGGGAGAACACTATGCAGTATTATGATGGCGGATATTACGACCTGATCGTCGTGGGCGGCGGACACGCGGGCATCGAGGCGGCGCTGGCGGGCGCGCGCATGGGGAAGCGCACGCTGCTCATGACGCTCAACCTGGAAAGCATCGGCCTCATGCCCTGCAACCCCTCGATCGGGGGGACGGCCAAGGGGCACCTCGTGCGCGAGATCGACGCATTGGGCGGGCAGATGGGCCTGTCCATCGACGCGACCTTCATCCAGATCAAGATGCTCAACACGGGCAAGGGTCCGGCGGTGCATTCACTGCGGGCGCAGGCCGATAAGCGGCAGTACCAGCAGTACATGAAGCAGACACTGGAACATACCCAAAATCTGGAAATCCGTATGGGCGAGATCACGGGGCTGTGCGTCGAGCACGGGAAGGTCGGGGCGGTATACACGGCGTGCGGGGCGAAGCTGCGCTGCGGCGCGGTCGTGCTGGCGACGGGCGTGTATCTGAAGAGCCGCGTGATCATCGGCGAATTTTCGCAGGAGAGCGGCCCGGCGGGCCTGGCTGGGGCGAACTATTTAAGTGCCGGGCTCCGCGACCTGGGCTTTTCCCTGCAGCGGTTCAAGACGGGCACGCCTGCGCGTGTGGACGCCCGTAGCCTGGACTTTTCCAAGATGATCCCGCAATATGGGGATGAGAAGATCGTGCCCTTCTCCTTTATGAGCGGGCGGATTGAGCGTGAGCAGGTTCCCTGCTACCTCACCTATACCAACGAGCGGACGCACGAGATCATCCGGCAGAACATCCACCGCAGCCCGCTGTTCAGCGGGCAGATCAAGGGCACGGGCCCTCGGTATTGCCCCTCGATCGAGGACAAGGTCGTCAAGTTCCCGGACCGCGAGCGGCATCAGCTGTTTATCGAGCCGGAGGGGCTTTCCACGACGGAAATGTATGTGCAGGGCATGTCCTCGAGCCTTCCGGAGGAGGTGCAGATCGCCTTTTACCGGACGATCCCGGGGTTGGAGCAGGTGCGGTTCACGCGCACGGCCTATGCCATCGAATACGACTGCATCGACCCGCAGCAGTTGAAGCTGAGCCTGGAATCCCGCGAGGTCGCGGGGCTGTTCTTTGCCGGGCAGATCAACGGCTCCTCGGGCTATGAGGAGGCGGGTGCGCAGGGCATTATCGCCGGCATCAACGCGGTGCGGTACTTACAGGGGGAGAACCCGATGATCCTCGGGCGCGACCAGGCCTATGCCGGCGTGCTGGTGGACGACCTGGTGACCAAGGGGACGCGCGAGCCCTACCGCATGATGACCTCCCGCGCGGAATACCGGCTGCTTTTGCGGCAGGATAATGCCGACGCCCGCCTGTGTCAGATCGGGCGCGAGGTCGGCCTGGTGAGCGACGCGCGCTATGATCGCTTCATGTATAAGATGGAGACGGTGGCGCGCCTGCGCAGGATGCTGGAGGAGACGCCAGCCAAGGCGGCTGTGACGCGCAGACTGCTGCATGCGGAGCCGAACGGCCCGCAGAAGCTCGCGGATATACTAAAGCGCCCGGACATCTCGGCAGGGCGCCTGCTGCTCACGGTGGGAGAGCCCATCCCGGACAGCGAGGTGCTGGAATCCCTGGAGACCGAGATCAAATACGCGGGCTATATCGATAAGCAGACGCGGCAGGTGGCGCAGTTTCGCGCGCTGGAAAATCGCAAGCTCCCGCGGAATACGGACTATCTCTCGATCCAGGGGCTGCGCATCGAGGCGCGGCAGAAGCTGCAGGCGGCACAGCCGGAAAACATCGGCCAGGCCGCGCGCATCTCGGGCGTTTCCCCGGCGGACATTTCCGTGTTGCTCGTCTATTTCGACCGAACATAAGCAGGTGAAGTATGCAGGAATTATATGAGAATTTGCTGCGGCTGGGCATCGCAGAGGCCCCTGCCGCAAAAATGGCGCAATATGGACAAAAGGTGGCAGAGGCGAACGCGCACTTCAACTTGACGCGCATCCTCGGCCCGGCGGAGATGGCGGAAAGCCACTTTGTCGACTCCGTCGACGCGGCGCGCAAGGGGTATATCCCCGCGGATGCCCGCATCATCGACATCGGCACGGGCGCGGGCTTTCCCGGCGTGCCGCTCGCGATCTTCCTGCCGGAGGCGCAGGTCACGCTGCTCGATTCCTCCGAAAAGAAGACGGACTTTATTCGCGAGGCCTGCGCAGAGCTCGGCATCCCGGTGCAGGTCGTCTGCGGACGGAGCGAGGAATTGGCGCGGGGAGATGGCTTCTTTCAGGCCTTTGACATCGCGGTGGCGCGGGCGGTGGCGCGGCTCAATGTGCTTTTGGAGCTGTGTGCGCCGTATGTGCGTCGAGGCGGCCGTTTTCTGGCCTATAAAGGCGCCAGCGCAGAGGAAGAGGTGACGGAAGCAGCTTCCGCGGCAAAGCGCCTGGGCATGCAACTGGAGGCGCTCGTCGCCGCGGGCCCGGCCTCTACGGCGCACAAGATCGCGATCTATCGCCGCGTAGGCGAGACGCCGCCCGCATTTCCCAGAAAATATGCGAAGATCAAAAAGGCGCCCCTTTGAGGCGGCGGCGCTGCTAAGTGAAAGAAAGCCGGAGGAAGGATCCCTCCGGCTTTTTTGTGCCCGCGCCGGGAAAGAAAAGGCAGCATGGACATCGAAGGAGGGAGATTTCAAGTGCTTTTTGGCCATTTGCGAAAATTCGACAAAATATCCTATTTTTAGTCCGTTGACAATTCGGCGATTTGTACGCAAAATGGGTATATAGAAAAAACACCCTATTTCAAAGCAAAAACGGTGGATTTGCCTGCCAAAGGCGAGGACAAGCTCCTCCGCATCCGAAACCGACCCGCACGGGTTTTGCATAGAGATTTGAATAATAGAAAAGGAAGAAGGAAGTTTTATGATGTTGCGATTTCCTGGCCAATCCGGCAAACGGGGAAACAATGAAGAAAAACCGGGTTTTGAATTTATTCCGGTGTCTGCGGTGTATCCGAATCCGTATCAGCCGCGAAAATACTTTTCGCAGAAGAGCATTCAGGAGCTGGCGGACTCGATCCGTCAAATCGGACTTCTACAGCCGATCAATGTGCGGCGCTGCGGAGATGGGAAGTATGAATTGATCGCCGGGGAACGGCGGCTGCGCGCCTGCAAGCTGGCGGGGCTTTCCTATGTAAAGGCGCTCATCACCTCGACGCTCAGCGACCAGGAGCTCGCCTCAATTGCTATGATCGAAAATTTGCAGCGGGAGAACCTGCATTTCTTTGAAGAGGCGGAGGGCTATCAGAGTCTGCTGCGCGAGCATGGCTTTACGCAGGAGGAATTGGCCAAGAAGCTCAGTAAGAACCAATCCACGATTGCGAACAAGCTGCGGATATTGAAGCTGACACGGAATGTGAAGGATAAGATTTTGGCGGCCGGCCTGTCGGAGAGACATGCGCGGGCGCTGCTCCGCCTGCATAACGAAAAGGCGCAGTTGGAGCTGGTAGATAAAGTTGCTGGGGAGGGGTTATCTGTGAAAGCAACGGAAGATTTGGTGGAAAAGGAGCTGAAGAAATTGTACGGGGAGGAACCGAAGCCGCAGAAGGGAGCGTTTCGAATCAAGTGCAGCGACGCCGTGTATATCAACACGCTGAAGAAGAGCCTCGCCAAGATACGCGCGCTGGGTGTAAACACCGACCTCTGCTATGAGCAGAAGGACGGCTATTTGGAGGTTGTGATCCGTATTGAAAAGTGAATGTTTCACATGAAACAAAAGCGCCCGTGTGGGCGCTTTTGTTTTTTGTGCAGGGGAGAAATGCCGCAGTGGCCGTGCTTTCCGGGAGCATAAACAAGAGAAGGGGCGACTTGCAAGGGAGTTGTTTGGAGAAAAAAGAGATACGGAGAGAAGCGAAGAGGGTTTGATTTCCATGGTACGCGAGGACGGAGAGCCTAAAAAACCGGGACATGGAGGTGTAATAGGAGGAGGGGCTGAGAAAGTAACCCGAACCTTTTGCAGAACGCTACAAAGAAGAGCGCAGGCTAAGCGAAAGCATCGAACGCTTGGCACCGTAAAATTGTACAGAGGGACATTACGAAAGAAACATCGTGCGGGGAAACGGGTGGGCAGAACAACGAGAGAGGAGGAGAGAAGATAGGGCGGCAGTGGACTGCCGAGATACCGGCGGCACAGGGCAGAATGCGCAAGCCTCGCGCGGAGGCACATGCGCAAGGATTGTATACGTCTCGGGCGATCTTGCTTCTCGTGATATGATGCGCAGCGCTCCATATGCAATGCAAGGCGTGCACATGAAGCCCATCGGAAGCCCCCACGCTCGGAATGTGCGGAGAATCATGTGTAAGGAATGTAGCCTTGTAGATGGGCGTGGCGAGACTTCTCATCTATATAGCAGGCGCCGCGAACATTCCTGTAAGGAAGAGCTCTGCACGCCAATTTCCCCTTCCCCGTAAACGCCGTCGGTTCTTTTTGGTCTTCCCGTGGCGAAGCAAAGAAGATGCCTACGCCTGTGCATCCGCCCCGGGGATGCATCCTGCCTGACCAAACGGCAAGAGGAAAAGTGTCGCCGCCGTGCTCTGGCCGGAGGTGCGCAATCCGCAGAGGCAAACCGGAAAGCCGCACAACCTGGGCGCATTTTTTCGGATGCTTCGCCTGGTCGCCCCTCGTTGTCTGTATTAAAGAGGGAAATCCCCTAAAAAGGTTGAAAAAGCGGAGATTCCTTGCTACAATAAACTTCTGGAGGTAGCAAATGGGCAGAGTGATTGTTGTGGCAAATCAAAAGGGCGGCGTGGGCAAGACGACGACCGCCGTGAATCTGGCTGCCTGCATGGCGCAGATGGGCAAGCGGACGCTGCTCATCGACGCGGATCCGCAGGGAAACGCGACGAGCGGCCTGGGGGTGGACAAGCGGGCGCTTAAAAGCTCGGTCTATGATGTGATGATCAACCGCCTGCCTGCGCAGGAGGCGATCCGCGCCACCGAAGTGGCGGGGCTGGACATCCTGCCCTCCAACATCGACCTGGCGGGGGCGGAGATCGAGATGGTCTCGCTCATTTCGCGCGAGACGATCCTCGCGCAGGCGATCCAGCCGCTGGTGGAGCAGTATGACTTCCTCTTTATCGACGCGCCGCCGTCGCTGGGGCTCATCACGATCAACGCCTTTGCCGCGGCAAATCAGGTGCTGATCCCGATCCAATGCGAGTTTTACGCACTGGAGGGGCTTTCGCAGCTGGTAAAGACCATCAGCCTCATCAAAAAGCATATCAACAAGGACCTGGAGGTCGTGGGTGTCGTGCTCACGATGTACGACGGGCGGACGAACCTCTCGATCCAGGTGGTGGAAGAGGTCAAACGCTTTTTTGCCAAAAAGGTGCACCGTGCGGTGATCCCACGCAATGTGCGCCTGGGCGAGGCGCCGAGCCATGGCAAGCCGATCACGGTCTATGACCCCAAGTGTGCGGGGGCCGAGGCGTACATGGATCTGGCAAAGGAATTCTTGGAAACGGAGGAAGAGGATGGCTAAAAAGGCGTTGGGCAAGGGATTGGGGGCGCTCATGGGCATGGAAGAGGTCTCGCAGGAGACGGAAAAGCAGCCGGCGCGGGAAGTGGACATTCAGAAGATCGACATCAACAAGGAACAGCCGCGCAAGCACTTTGACGAGGAAAAAATGCAGGATCTGGCCGACTCCATCCGGCAGCACGGGGTGATTCAGCCGCTGGTGGTAAAGCCGGAGGCGAACGGGCGGTATACGATCATCGCCGGGGAACGGCGCTACCGCGCGGCGCGCATGGTCGGGCTCAAGCAGGTGCCGGTCGTAACTAAGGAAGTGACGGATCGGGAGCTCTTGCAGATCTCGATGATCGAGAATATTCAACGGGAGGACCTGAACCCACTGGAAGAAGCGCAGGGTATTGCGGCGCTGATGGAGCAGTTCTCGCTCACGCAGGAGGAGGCGGCAGAGATCCTCGGCCGCTCGCGCAGCGCTGTGGCAAACAGCCTGCGGCTGTTAAACCTGCCTGAGAGCGTGAAAAAGCGGATCGTCGCGGCGGAGCTTTCCGCGGGACATGCGCGCGCGCTGCTCGCGATCAAGGACCGGACGCTGCTCGAAAAAGCGGCGGCCTATGTCGTGGAAAAGCAGTTTTCCGTGCGGGAAACGGAGAGCTATGTAAAGCGGCTGCTCACCGAGCGTCCGCGGCCGGTGAAAAAGCCGCAGACCCCGGAATTCGAGGCGGCCGAGCGCGAGATCGGCGAGATTCTGGAGACCAAGGTGCACTTTAACGGCAACGACCGGCGGGGGCGCATCGTGATCGAGTATTTCTCGAAGGAGCAGCTGTATACGCTGTACGAATACCTGCGCCGCAGCAGTGACAAATAAATGGAAACGGAGAGGAAGGCACGCGCAGCCTTCCTTTTTTGGTACAAAAAAAGCGCCCCGAAGGGCGCGGTGAAGATCCGTCAAACGACCGCTGGGATAAACGGCAATAGGATGCTCCCGGAGTAGAAGATGCGGGAGGCGATCGAGGAATTCAACAGCTCCGCGATCTGCGAGGGGAACAGCGCGATGATGATCGGGATGACCATGAACAGGATGTGCATGGTGAAGAAACCCCGGAGCAGCGCTACACCGCCGCCACAAGTATACTCAAAGCGCTTAAGCTGCGGGAGCGCCGTGGAGGAGGAATAGGCGTTGGTCAGCAGCGTGAACAGGCATTTCAACAGGAAGAACAGCAGGATGAACGAAATGATGTTCAGGATCAGGCAGAAGATGCTCATGTTGAAATACTCGCCGACCGTGGTCAGCCCCATGTCCTCAAAGACCTGCCGCTTTAAGTTGGATTCGATCGCGCGGCTGAAGAAGGAGGGCAGCTTGGCATTGCTCATGATGGAGGAAATGTCCGCCTTGGAAAGCGAGGAGACCGCGAGCCGCGCCGCCTCGTAATCGTTGACCTTTTCGGCGCCTTCCACATAAAACTGGAAGGAGGAGATGAATTCCGACGCCAGCATCCGCTTGGCGATCAGGCGATAGCCGAGCAGCGACCCCACCCACGCGGCGAAGAACCCGCCGAGGTTTAGAAGCGAGGGCAAAAATCCACGATACATCCCGCTCAGGAAATAGAGGAGCAGCAGCCCCACGACGAGAATGTCCATAATGTTCATACGAGTTCCTCCGTCAGCTCAGGGAAAAGAGGTAGGAATCCTCCGCACCCCGGAGCAGAATCAAATTTTTATAGAGCTTGGAAAACGCGGTGATCTCAAAATCGAGCGAAATGGACCGCAGGAATTCTCCATTGTAATTATATAAGTATATAACATTTTTGGAGAAGCAGTAAACATATTTTTCCGAAAGTGCGACATGTTCCACACCCGAGGGCAGCAGGATCAGGGTGTCCAGCCCGGCCGAGGAGAGCACGCGCAGCGTGGCGGAATCGCTCGCGATTCCGCTCTGCGGGACATAGGCCTGATACAGCGTGTCCTTGACGAGCAACGAATCGGCCAGCTGACTGCCGTAGATCATCTTTTCGAAGAAGATCTCGCCGAAAGTGTCATAGGCGATGAGCGAGGAGGTCGTGCTGACATAGGCGTCCGAGCCCACGAAATTTACATTACTTACCAATTGTCCGTAGATCTCGTATAGCCCGGTGATCTTCTGCTGCGTGGGCAGCGTCGTCGTGATGCGCGAGATCGGCTCTGCACCGGAGGTGTCCAGCGTCATATACCAGAAGTTGTCCGATTCCCCGAAAAAGCCGAAGTCCAGAAAGGAAGATGCGGCGATCTCGATGCGGTCCAGCTCCGTGCCCGCGTTGCTGAACACGCGGAGGTAATTCTTGTCGCTGTCCGCCATACTGCACAGCATGGCCAGCGTGTTCTTGCCGCAGGTCACCCGGTCGATCCTGAAATCCGAAGCGGGAATGTTGAAAAGAGGCGTCTTGTTGGAATCGAGCACCGTGGCGGTGTCCGCGTTATACAGGCACAGAATCTGCGCGCCGACCTGCAGTTCCATCTTGCCGGAGGAATATTTGGAGGTCCAGATACGGCTCCCGGCCGGATTGATGCGGTGCAGGGTCGAACCCTCGAGATAGTAGAGTGCCGATCCGTCTGCGGTATAGACACTCGTGTTGTTCGTGATATCCAGCCGCGTCAGGTTGGGGTCCTTGCGGAACAGATTGGTGAAGAAAACAAGATATAGGAAAACCAGAATCGCCAGCAGTAGGATCCCCCCAAAAAACAGGAGCTTTTGGTTGGGGACGGCGGCAGCTTCCGCGCTGCGCCGGCGGCGGATGGCGGGGTGTCTTTTCATACAAAACCTCGATGCGCAAAATGCGATATAAAGTCAAGAATATTCTATCATATTCCCCGGCAAATGCCGAGGGAAATTTTCACTTTGCCGAGGGATGGCGGAAAATTTACATCTCGCCCGGCAAAACAGGGGGCGGGAAATATGATATAATGGAGCAAAAGGAGAAACGGACATGGCGAAGCTCACATTGCCGCCGGCGCACCGGCGGATCGGGGAAGCATTGCAAGCCCTGTTTGCCGCGAAGGGGGCGCAGGGGTATCTGGTCGGCGGGTATGTGCGCAACCTGCTGTTGGGGTTGCCGCCGGCAGACCTGGACATCGCCTCGGCGCTTTTGCCGGAGGAGGTGGTGCAGGCCGCGGCAGCTGCCGGATTTCCCGAAGCGCGCATCGTCAACGCCCGGCTCGGGACCGTGCTGCTGCAGATGGACGGGGAAAAAATCGAACACACCACCTTCCGGCGCGAAAGCTATGCGGCGGGCGGCGGGCACACGCCAATGCGGGTGGAGATCGGGGCGACGCTGTTGGAGGACGCGCTGCGCCGCGATTTTGCGGTCAACGCGCTGTATATGCGCCTGACGGACGGCGAGGTGCTCGACCCGACGAGGCGCGGGCTGGCGGACATCGCGGCCCGGCGGCTGCGTTCGGCCCGGCCCTGCGCGGCGGAGATGATCCGGGACGACGCGCTGCGGCTGCTGCGGCTCGTGCGGTTCGCCTGTCAGCTGGACTTTCAGATCGAATCCGCCCTGTTCCGGGCGGCGCGGGAATACGCGGGGCAGATCCACGCCATTTCCAAGGAGCGGATCGCCGCGGAGATGCAGAAGATCCTGCTCTCGGATACGGCCTATACCCTCCCTCGGCGCATCCCGGCGGCGCAGAAGGCGGTCATTTTGCTGGAATGCGTGGGCGTGCTTCGGGAATTGATCCCAGAGTTTGCGGGTTACCGGGAAATCGGGCAATGCAAATACCACAAATACAATGTCTTTCTGCACACGGCGCATACGGTGGGCGAGACGCCGCCCGACCTGGTGCTGCGCTATGCGGCGCTGCTGCACGATGCGGGCAAGCCCGGCGTCTGGCGAGAGACGGGGCGCATGCTGGGGCACGACCTCCGCGGCGCGGACATCGCGGCCCGGCGGCTGCCCGAGATGGGCGTGGATCGCAAAACGACCGAACAGGTCGTGTGCCTCATACGAGAACACATGTACGATCTCGCCGGGCAAGCGAGGGAGAGCAGGATCCGCCGTAAGATCCAGAGCATGGGCTATGCGGCGTTTGACCGCTTGATCCTGTTGCGCGAGGCGGACTTTTTGGGCAGTGGCAAGGAATCACGGCCGGTCGCGACGGCGGAGCGCTTCCGGGCGGTCCGCGACGCGATGCAGCGGGAAAACGCGCCGATGCAGGTGAGCGACCTAGACATCACCGGGCGCGACCTCATGGCGGCCTATGGTCTTCGGGGCGCGGAGATCGGGCACGTGCTGCGCGCGCTGTTGGACTTCTGTGCGCTGCACCCGGCGCAAAACAAAAAGCAACACCTGCTGCGGCTGGCGCCCCGCTTCTTTGCGCCCGGGCAGGCGGAGGGAGGAGCGCGATGATTTTTGACAAATCCAATTTTGATATGATCGTCCTCCCGCGTGCGGCGGCGGAGCGGCTGGTCGAGGGAGAGGCGGAGGTGCTGCGTGTATACCTCTACGGGCTGCTGCACGCCGAGGCCGACCCCGAGGCGGCGGCGCAGGAGCTGGGGCTTTCTAAGAGCGCGGTTCTGCAAGCGTGGGAGACCCTGCAGGCGCAGGGGCTGTGCGCGCTCGCGGCGGACGCGGGCGGCCGCATGACCTATGCCCTCCCGCAGCGGGAAGAGGCGGCGGACGCGCCGGAGATCTATGCCAACGCCGGACTCAACGCCATGCTGCAGTCCCTGTTCAGCGACCGGGAATTGAGCTACAGCGACTACCGTGTGTTCTATGAGCTGCTGGAGGTCTATGGCCTCCCGGAAAAGGTGCTGCTCATGCTGGCGGAATACTGTATCGGAAGCAGCAACGCCGGCAACAAGGTGAGCATGGCCTATATCCGCAAGGTGGGGCGCAACTGGGCGAAGGAGGGGATCGACAGTATCGAGGCCGCCCAGCGCAAGATCGAGGCGATCCGCCGAAGTTCTACCGAGCTAAGAGAGCTGCTGTCCTCGCTCAACATCCTGCGCATGCCGACGGAGCAGGAATTCCAGCTTTATCAGAAATGGACGGAGGAATGGGGTTTTTCGGCCGGGGCGATCCGCGCGGCAATGGCAGCGACGACCAACGCGCAGTACCCGACACTCAAGTATCTCGACGGCATCTTAAAGAACCTGTATCAGCAGGGACGCCTCTCCGCGGCGCAGGTGCAGGAATACTTCGCCCTGAACGAGAGGCTGGACGAGCAGGTCAAGGAAGTGCTGCGCGCGCTCTCTTATGTGCGGCTCACGGTCTCGCAGGAGCAGCGCAACCGGTACCTGCAATTTGTGGACATGGGCTTCGGACAGAAGGAAATTTTGCTGGCCTGCGCGCAGGCGGGCGGCAAGAGCTCGGCAGGGCTGGACTATGTGGCCGAGGTGCTCCGGGACTGGGCACAGCGGGGCCTCAAGACCGAGGCGCAGATCTCCGCCTATCTGGAGGCGGAAAAGAAGCGCCGCGCGGCAGCGGGACGCATGCTGGCGGCGGCGGGATACAAGCGGCGCGTCATGCAGGGAGACCTGACCCTCTACGACCGCTTTACCGGGGAATACGGCTTTCCGGAGGAGGTTGTCCTCTTTGCGGCGAACTGTGCGGTGGGGGCTTCCTCGCCGCTGCGGGCGATGGACACGATGCTCGCCCGGTGGCGCAAGGCGGGCGTGCACAATCTGCGGGAGGCGCAGCAGGCCAACGATTCGTTTAGGAGCCGCGGCCGGCGGCCGGGGAGCCTCAGCGACATCGACCAGCGCAGCTATTCCGAAGAGCAATTGGCGGGGCTGATCCCGGACCCGACGCTGGCATACCGCGAACCGGGCAAGGAATGAGGAGGAGAGCGTGACAAAGACAATTGCAGACCTGCTGAATCGATACGACAGCAGGAAGAATGAAGAGATCCTCCGCCGGGAGGCGTGGGAGGCGGAGCTGTACCGGCAGCATCCGGCCCTCGCGGCGCTGGAGGCGCAGAAAAAGGAATTGTTCCTCCGGCAGCTGGAGCGCGTGCTGCGCGCGCCGGGCGACAAGGACGCGATCAAGGCAGAGGCCGCCCGGGAGGCAGAGGCCATACAGGCGCAGATCGACGCCTATAAGGCGGAGCATGCGATCCCGGCCTACCATCCGCAGGTGATCTGCCCGCTCTGCGGCGGGACTGGCTATGTACGAGGGATCCTGTGCACCTGCATTCGCCGGCAGGCCTACCAAGAGGTGCTGGGCGCGCAGACGCTTGGCGAGCTGGACGGCAGCTTTGCGGACTTTGACGAGACGGTCTTTGGGGAAAACGAGGAGCAACGGGCGCGCACCCGGGCGATCGCCCGTTTTTTGCAGAACTACGCCCGCGAATTCCCGTACAACGCGAAGCGGCAGCTGCTCTTTTTGGGCCGCGCGGGGCTTGGCAAGAGCTTCCTTTTGCACGCGCTCCTAAAGGAGATTGAGCCCAAGGAGGCGGACATCTGCTGCATCAGCGCGGGGCGCCTGTTTGACGCGTTTCATCAGCACCGCCTGGGCGAAGGCGAGGGCGTAGAGCTGTTTTATGAGGCAAAGGTGCTGGCGATCGACGACCTCGGCAGCGAACCGATGACGCAGAATGTGACGCGCGAATACTTCTTCGAGCTGCTCTGCCGGCGGCAGGAGCGGGGCGGGTACACCTTCGCCGTCACCAACCACTCCTTTGAGCAGCTGGCGGAGCGCTATACCGAGCGCGTCTTTTCTCGCCTGGCCGGCGTGTCGGGGAGCGATGTGCTGCGCTTTACGGGGCAGGACCTGCGCATGTATCGCAAATGAGGGGCATTGCAATGCCCTTTTTGCTTTGTTATAATGAAAAACAAATGATATTGAGAGGAACAAACGACTATGGCAATTGAATATTTTCATATCAGCGAAAGCGATCACGATATGCTGGACCAGATCCAGGAATTGGAACAGGAGGTGCATCCGGCGCGGGGCACAGGGCTGAACTTCTTCGAAGTGCATTCCTTTATTCGCTACGGCCGGGTATACGCCGCGGTCGAATATGACGAGGTGCTGGGCTGCGCATACTTCCTCCGGGACTTCAACAACCCCGGCAAGTGCTTTTTGTACGAGATCGCGGTCAAGCCGCAGGAATCGGGCAAGCACATCGGCGAATCGCTGC
>CAKTFI010000016.1 GCA_934555865.1 uncultured Christensenellaceae bacterium
GCTTGACGCGGCATTGCGGCTCCCTGTCGTGCAGGCAGCCGTCAAACCGGCATTCCCCCGCAAAGGGGAGAAATTCCGGGTAATAGTCCTTTAATTCCTCCGGCTCCATTTCCATGCATTCCAAAATGCTGAAGCCCGGCGTATCCGCCACGATGGCTTCCAGCTCCGGGAGCAGCAAAAGCTCGCTGTGCCGGGTAGTGTGGCGGCCGCGCGCCGTCTTGCGGCTGAGTTCCCCGGTTTGCAGGGAAAGCCCCGGCGCGATCGCGTTTAGCAGCGTCGACTTGCCGACGGCGCTCTGCCCGGCAAGGCAGGTGAACGCCCCAGACAGTAGTTCCTTCACCGCGTCCAGTCCGCGCCCTTCCCGGGCGGAGACCTCCAAAAGCTGTGCCCCACTCCCGGCGTATTCCCGCAGGATCGGGCTGGGGCCGGGGCGCTGATCCGCCTTGTTGACGGCAATCGCCGCGGAGATCGCGTGCGCCCGCGCATACAACAGCAGCTTGTCCACCAGCTGCAGGTCCGCCTCCGGCTCTCCCGCCGCCACGACGATGAGCAGCCGGTCGAGGTTTGCGATCATCGGGCGCGGCAACTGGTTTTTGCGCGGAAGGATCTCGTCCACGCTGCCGCCCGCGCCCACGGCAGGCGGGGTGAATTCCACAAAGTCGCCGGGCATCGGCTTGACGCCTTCCCGCCGGAACTTGCCCTTGGCGCGGCATTCGTGCACGGCGCCGTCCTCGCCATAGATATAATAGAATCCGCCGATTCCCTTGAGTATTCTTCCTTTGATAGGATCGCCTCCGTCTACCGTCATTCGGACATATATTGTTTAGTATATACTACCTCGCCGTCCAAGTAAATATAGAGCGTGTAGTTTTGATCCCGGAATTTTGTGTCCAGGCTCAGGCGGCAGGTCTGTTCCCTGGAGAAGGTCTTGGAAAATTCCGTCTCATCCTTGCAGGTCGTCTCCAAGACGATGAACTCATAGCGCACATTGTCCACCCAGAAAGCCGCCGTCACCTGCAGGTAAGCGCCCTCCCGGTATTCCGCTGCGTCCGCCGGCAGCGTCGCCTGCCAGGTATAGACCGCGGAGGGCTGCTGCACGGTGAGCTCGATCTCCCGGAAGGAGACATCGCTCATATCGCTCGTCGGGTACTGCGCCACTACCTGCCCGGGGCTGCCCGCCATGTCGATCATGTTGAGGAGCACACGGCCAAAGCCCGCCTCCTGTGCCTCCTTCACCGCTTGGAACATGTCCTCGCCGAGCAGGAAGGGGATCTGCCGTTCCTCCTGCCCCGAGAGGCGGCTAATAAACAGCGTCACCGGCGCGTTGGCCGGTATGCTCTCACCGCTCTCCGGCGATTGCTTCACGACCAGGCCGTCCTCTCCCCGGTCCTGATAGACAGATTCCCTGCGCACCTGCGTAAAGCCCGCCTCCTTGAGGAGCATTTCCGCATCCTCCTCGGACTGCCCGCGCAGGTCAGGCACGACGAGGTATTCGCTCGCCCCGAGGCTTATGACCACATGCACCGTCTCGCCGCGTTCGAGGATGGCGCCCATCTGCGGAGACTGCGAGATCACGCGCCCCTCGTCCACCTGCGCGCTGGCTTCATAGCTGTATTGCAGCTCCAGGTCATACTGTTCAGCCAGACTCTGCACCTCTTCCAGCGTCTTGTTCTGCAAGAAAGGCATATACACGGTCTGCGTCCCGGTCTTGCGCATGGAAAGCAGGAGGTTTGCCAACGCCCCCAGCACAAAGAGCAGCAGTAGAGCGCCGCCCACCAGGATATACGGTCGGCCGCGCTTTTTCCTTCTGCCGGCGGTCGGCTGCTCCGCCGGTTCCTCATACCCCCGCACATATGCGCCGTCCGGCTCGCGCAGCGCGCGCTGCAGGTCGCACCGCAATTGCGAAAACGAGGCATAGCGCTTGTTCTTCTGCTTGCGGAGCGCCTTGCGGATGATGCGGTCCACGCTTTCGGGGAGCTCCGGCGCATAGACGCGCGGCGGGACCGGCGTCTGGTGCACCTGCTTTAGGGCGACGGACACGCTGTCCTCCCCCGTAAAAGGAAGGCGGCCGGTCATGAGCTCATAGAGCAGGATGCCCATCGAGTAGATATCCGTGGCCTTGTCCGTCTTTTCTCCGCGCGCCTGCTCCGGCGAAAAGTATTCCACCGTGCCAAAGACCTCTGCCGCCGCTTCGCCGCCGGATGCCTCCGCCGTGCCGAAGTCCATCACGACCGGCTCTCCCTCCGGCGTCAGGATGATGTTGGCCGGTTTGAGGTCGCGGTGCACGACGCCGTTGTCCTGCGCATACTGCATCGCATCACAGATTTTTTCGGCGATAGAGAGCTTTTCCTCCAGCGTCAGGCTGCCCTTAGCGATGGCGCTTTTGAGCGTGCAGCCCTCGATATAATTCATAATATAGTAGACAAAGCTCCCCTGAAACCCATAGTTCACAAGCGAAGCGATGTTTTTGTGCTTTAATTTTTTGAGGATGCCGACTTCTCGCTTGAACGCGGCGACATACTCCTTGTCCGTGGAAAGCTCGGGCTTCAGCATCTTCATCGCATAGCGCCCGCCCAGCTTGTCGTCTTCCACCAGGAAAACATAGCTCGTGCCGCCCTCGTCCACCGAGCGCAGGATGCGGTAGCGTCCGCCGATCCAGCCTTTTTCAGAATTCTGCATGCGCGTCCGCCCCCTTTCCCTGCATCGCCAGGGCGATCGAGATATTGTCGCTCCCGCCGCGTTCCAACGCCAGACGCAGCAGATTCTGCGCCTTCTGCTCCGCAGTCTCGGGAAGGGCAAGGCGGCGTTCCAATTCCTCGTCGGAAAAATACATGCTCAGCCCGTCGGAGCAGACAAGCAGAGCGTCGCCCGGCAGAAATGCGGCCCGAAAGCGATCCACCCGCAGCCCCTGCATGCCGAGCGCGCGGGTGATCCGGTTCCGATAGCTGTTCTTCCGCGCCTCCTCGCGCGTCATGCGGCCGCGGTCGACCAGAAACTGCACATAGCTGTGATCCGTCGTGATCTGCCGGAGCACCCCTTCGTGCAGAAGGTATGCCCGGGAATCCCCCACCTGTGCGACCTCGAGGCGCTCCCCCAAGAGTGCGGCCAGCGTCAGGGTGGAGCCCATGTTCCGATAGGCCGGGACATTGCGCGCGATCTCCAAAATACGCCGGTTGGCAAATTCCACCGCCCAGCAGAGCGGGTCCTCCGCCTCCGGCGGCGGCGCGTTCAGCGCCTCCAGCACATATTCGACCGCCCGCCGGCTCGCCAGGCTCCCGCCCGCATAGCCGCCCATACCGTCCGCCACCATGAGCACGGTCGGGTATTTCCCCGCCGGCCCCAGATAGACGGCGTCCTGATTCTCCGGGCGCTGCCGCCCGGCATCCGTGAGTGCATATACCTGCATATTACTTTCCCGTTTCCGCCCGATACCGCGCCCTGAGCTGCCCGCAGGCGCCCTCGATGTCCCCTCCCAACGTCCGGCGGCGCGTCGCAGAGACGCCCCGCCGCCGTAGCATGCCCGAAAAACGCTCGATCTCCGCCTCCGTGGGCGCCCGGAACTGCCCGACCGACCCGTTCAGCGGAATCAGGTTGACATGGCAGATCTGCCCGCGCAGCAGCGTTGCCAACGCGTCGGCATCCTCCTCGCCCATGTTGAACCCGGAAAGAAGGATGTATTCATAGATCGTGCGCCGCCCCGTCTTTTGCTCGTAATCGCGCATGGCGCGGATCGTCTCCGACAGGGGGAAGCGCTCCTCCACCGGCATGATCTGCCGGCGCTTTTCGGGGATCGCGCTGTGCAGCGAGAGGCAGAGCGTCACCGGCAGCCCCTCCGCCGCCAAGCGGTCGATCGCGGGCGTAATGCCGCAGGTGGAAAGCGAGATGTTGCGCATCGCCACATGCATTCCTTCCTCCGCGTGCAGCAGCCGCAGGAACTTCACGACCTGCTTATAGTTGAGCAGCGGTTCACCCGTCCCCATCAGCACGACATTGGTGATGTTGCGCCCCGGCCCCAATTCCGCGTTCACGCGCAACACCTCGCCAAGCATTTCCCCCGCCGTCATATTGCGCACGATCCCGTTGAGCCCGGAGGCGCAGAACACGCATCCCATGGGGCATCCTACCTGCGTGGAGATGCACAGCGTATTGCCGTAGTGGTAGCGCATGAGCACCGTCTCAATCAGGTTCCCATCCGCCAGGCGGAGCAGGTATTTACGCGTCCCGTCCCGGGAAACGGCCACCGTCTCGATTTCGGGGTATCCTTCGCGATACTGCGCGGCCAGGCGCTCGCGAAGTGCCTTTGGGAGGTTGTTCATCTCGGAAAACGGGCGGCATTGCTGCAGCCATTGATAGATCTGCGCGGCCCGAAAGGGCTTTTCACCCATTGCCGCTAATTCCGCCCGAAGCTCCTCCAGCGAAAAGTCCAATAACGCTTTTTTCTCGACGCTCATGCTCTCTTCCTCATACAAGCGATAAAAAATCCATCGATCCCGTCCAAATGCGGGAACAACTGCAAACTCCCCTCCCGCACGCGCCCCAGCAGCGCCTCCGGCCAATGCGCCGCAAGATCCTGCGTATCCGCCGAAAAATCGGGGTGTTCGCGCAAAAACCAGCGGACATTGTCGATATTTTCCCGTTGGTGGATTGTGCAGGTGGAATACACAAGCCGTCCACCCGGCTTGACATAGGCCGCGCAGGCGGACAGGATGCGCCGCTGCATGCCGACTAATTCGGCAAGGTCCGCATCCGTCTTGGAAAATTTGATGTCTGGCTTGCGATATAACAGCCCCAGCGCCGAACATGGCGCGTCCACCAGCACTGCGTCAAACTGCTCGCGGAGATCTTTCCGCGGCACGGCGGCGTCCTGCACCTCCGTGTCCGCCTGCACGCCCAGGCGCAGCAGGTTCTCCCGCATCAGCTCCACCCGGTGCGCATGCACATCCCAGGCGACAAGCTCCGCCGGTCCGCTCTGCGCGAGGTAGGCCGTCTTGCCGCCCGGCGCCGCACAGGCATCCAGGATCCGTTCCCCCGGCCGGGCGCACACTGCGCGCCCGACGAGCATGGAGGCTTCGCCCTGCACGGTGAGCAGTCCCTTTTGATAGAGGTCGAGCGAGCCCATCGAGGCGATGTTTTTGATGTACAGGCAGTCCTCCGAAAACTTTCCGGGGACAAAGGCGAGTCCCCGCCCCGCGAGCTTGCGCTCCAGCGCCGCGCGGTCGGTCTTGATGCGGTTGACGCGCACGCTGGTATAGGCCTCCGGCTTGTGGTAGGAGAGCATCTCCCACGCGAAATCAAAGCCGTAGTCGCGGATGTACATCTCTGCGATCCAGCGCGGATAGCTGTACATGACGGACAGAAAGCCCGCCGGGTCCTCCTCGCGGGATGGATATTCCACCTCGCCAAGGTGCCCCGCCACATTGCGCAGCACCGCGTTGACAAAGCCCTTGAGCTGCTGCTTTTTGGAGGCGGCAACCAGCTTGACGCATTCGTTCACCGCCGCGCGCACGGGCACGCTTTCGAAAAACATCAATTGACACACGCCGATGCGCAGCACACTGCGGATATAGCGGTGCAGCCGCTTGCCCGCCGTGAAATGCGCCAGGACATAGTCGATACGCAGCAGGTTTTCCAGCGTCGTGTATACAAGCGCCGCCGCAAACCGCCGCTCCTGCGCGTCCAGCTCCTCCAGGTATTTTTTGGCCGCGAGGTTCAGGTACGCGCCCTCCTCGACCTGCATTAAGATCTCCACCGCGATCGCTCTGCTCTTCAAAGCCCTTTTTCCCTCCACTCAGCGGCCAAAGCGCATGCCCGGCCGCAAAAATTTTCCCTTCCCGCGGAGGAAGTCCCCCACCGGCATTTCCTTCGCGCCGGGGTATTGCAGGCGCGAAATGCACACCGCCCCTTGGCCCGCGGCGACGATCAAGCCACCTTTGGGGTCAGCCAACAGAATCTCGCCCGGCTGCCCGGTTCCCTCCGCCGGTTCGGCAAAGGTCAGCTTGACCTTCGCCCCTTCCAAAAAGGCATACGCCCCGGGCTCCGGCGTCGCCCCCCGGATGAGATCCGCCACCGCCTTTGCCGGGCCCGCAAAGTCCACTTCGCCGAACCCCCGCTCGAACATAGGCGCATAGGTTGCGTCCTCCTCCCGCTGCGGCGTACGCACGAGCGTCCCCGCTTCGAGCTTTGCAAGCGTCCGCCGGAGCGTCTCTGCTCCGAGCACCGCCAGCTTTTCGCGGAGACTTCCGCCCGTGTCCTCCGGCAAAATCGGCAAAACATCCTGTTCTAAAATATCCCCTGCGTCTATTGCGCGCACGGTATACATCGTCGTGATGCCCGTCTGTTTACACCCGTCGATGAGCGCGCGCTCGATTGGCGCCGCGCCGCGGTACTTGGGCAGCAGCGAGGCATGCACATTGATGCACCCGAGCCGCGGCACAGAGAGCACCCGCGTCGGGAGGATCTGCCCAAACGCCGCCGTGATCATCAGATCCGGCGCCCAACGCTTGAGATCCTCCCACCCCTCGCGGGAGAATTTTTCGTATTGATAGACCGGAAGACCGTGCGCCTCGGCACACTGCTTCACCGGCGGGGCGACCAGCTTATGCCCGCGCCCGCTCGGCCGGTCCGGCTGCGTGACGACCGCCGTGACTTCATAGCCCTCCGCCAGCAGCATTTCCAGCGAGGGGATGGCGAAGGCCGGCGTCCCCAAAAACAGAATCTTCCAATTATTCTTCATCTTCCGGGTATTCCTCATCCTCGCCCATTTCCCGGCTCATCTTGTCCAGGAAAAGGACGCCGTCCAGATGGTCCAGCTCGTGGCAGAACGCGCGCGCCAGCAGCCCTTCGCCCGTATATTCGCGCAGCGTACCCGTCCGATCCAGCGCCCGGACGCGCACAAAACTCGGGCGCGTCACGATCCCGCGGCGGTCTCCGCAGGAGAGGCAGGCCTCCGGCCCGGTCTGCTCGCCCGAGGCCTCGACGATCTCCGGGTTGATGAGCTCGATGAGCCCCTCGCCCACATCGATGACGACGATCCGGCGCAGCACGCCGACCTGCGGCGCCGCCAGCCCCACGCCCTCGGCGAACGCCATCGTTTCCGCCATGTCGTCCAGCAGCGTCAAAATGTGCGGTGTGATCTCCTTCACCGGGCGGCAGACCTTGCGCAGCCGTTCATCCGGTTCCTTTACAATATCTCGTAGTGCCATATCGAATACCTCCAAACATTAGTGAATCTCATACGGATCTATCTCTATACCGATGGTGAGCCCGCGCATCGCATGCGCCTGCTCCCACGCGTCGTATATTCGGTCTCGAATCTCCCCGAGCGCCTTGCCCACGCGCGCCTTTACGAGGATATGATAGCGCGCCTTGCCGTCCAGCCGGGCCACCGGCGCGGGCTTTGCCGCAAACAGCAATATCTCCTGCGCATACGGCCGCAGCGCCGCCCGCAGGGTTTCCTCCGCCGCCCGGCACGCCTGCTGCGCCCGCTCCGCCTGCGCATGCGTAAACACCAACCGGTAGATGCGCGAAAAGGGCGGCTTCCCCGTCGCCTTGCGGAAGGCGATCTCCTGCCGGTAAAACCCGGCATAGTCGTGCCGCGCCGCAAACTGGATCGCATAGTGCTGCGGGTTGAAGGTCTGCACGATCACCCTGCCCTTCTGCCGCCGCCCGGCGCGCCCGCCGACCTGTTCGATCATCGCGAAGGTCTTTTCCTCCTGCCGGTAGTCGCCGGAGAGGAGCATGGAGTCCGCCGACACGATCGCCGACAGCGTGACATCCTGAAAATCCAGCCCGCGGGAGATCATCTGCGTCCCCACCAGGATGTCCGCCTCCCGCTTGCGGAAGGTGGAAAAAATCTCCTGATAGGCGTTCTTCCTGCGCGTCGTGTCGAAATCCATGCGCAGGATGCGCGCCGCGGGGAAGAGCGCTTGCAGCTGCTCCTGCATTTTTTCCGTCCCGATCCCCGTATACCGCATGCCCTTGGCGCCGCAGGCGGGGCAAACCGTGCTTGCCGCAAAGGTCCGCCCGCAGTAGTGGCAGAGCAGCTTGTCCAGATCCTTGTGGTATTTGAGCGGCAGGTCGCAATGCGTGCACAGCCGCGCCTCCCCGCAGGAAGGGCAGACAAGGCTCGAGGCATAGCCGCGGCGGTTTAGAAAGACCATCGCCTGCTTTTCCTCCGCCAGCACCTGCCGGATCGCCTGATACAGCGCGCCGCTCACCGGCCCGCGGTTCCCGCGCTGATATTCGCGCTTCATGTCCACGATCTGCATCTCCGGCAGGGGGAGGCTGCCGATCCGCTCCGGCATTTCCAAAAGCTCATAGATGCCCATCTTCGCCTTGGCATAATCCTCGACCAGCGGCGTCGCGCTTGCGAGCACGAGCGGCGCGCCCGCCATTTTGCAGCGCATGTTGGCGATCTCCGCCGCGTGATAGGGCGGATGATTCTCCGCCTGATAGCTTTCCGCCTGTTCCTCGTCCAGCAGGATGAGGCCGATGTTTTCAAGCGGCAGGAACACCGCCGAGCGCGCGCCCAGCACGATCCGTGCCTCGCCGCTCTGCACCCTGCGCCATTCGTCAAAACGCTCGCCGTCCGAAAGGCCGCTGTGGAAGAGCGCCACCTCCTGCCCGAAATAGCGGGAAAACTCCGCCAAGATCTGCGGCGTGATGGAGATCTCCGGCACGAGCACGATCGCCGTCTTGCCGAGCGACAGGGCGTGCCGGACGCAGGCGATATACACCTCCGTCTTGCCGCTGCCCGTCACGCCGTGCAGCAGGAAGGTCCTGTTCTCGCCCGCGTCCATGCTGCCGCAGATGCGGCGGATCGCCTGCTGCTGTGCCGGAGTATACTCGATCTGCCGCGGCGGCAGCGCCTCGCCCCGCGCAGGCGCGCGGTACGCTTCCCGCTCCTCCACCACGAGGACGCCCTTTTCCGCCAGCTGCCGCACGCTCGCCGCGTCCAGCACCGCCGTCGGACATTCGCCCTGTTCCAGCAGCGCCTCCAGCGTCCGATGCTTGTTCTTCGCCTTCAGCGCGCCGTTTTTCGCATAGCAGGCGTCCCGCTCGCGCAATGCCGCCTCGCGGTCCAACAGCCTTGCCACGCGGACATACTTCTTGCGGATGCGCTCTCCCCGCAGCTTGGCGGGGAACATCAGCCGCAGGGCAAAGGCCATGGTCGTCCGGTATTTGGCGCAGATGTATTGCGCCAGGCGGATCTGTTCCGGGGTCACGACCGGGCGCTCGTCCAGGCATTCGCCAAGCGGGCGCACCTTTTCCGGCGAAAGAGCGGTCTCCCGCTTGCACCGCAGCACGATCCCCTCCGTATATGCCCGCCCAAACGGCACGCGCACCCGGCTCCCCGGCGGGATGTCCCGGCCGTCCTCAATTTTATAATCAAAGATCCGGTCGATATTGCTGTGCGCGATATCGACGATAACCTCGGCATATACACAACTTTCCATATTTGTATTATAGCACAATTCCCGCCACCGCCCAAGCGCTTTGCCTGCTTTCTTTCCCGGCCTTTTCACGCAAAAAAAAGCACCCACCGCACTTTTCGGCAGATGCTTTATTCTTATTCCTTTTGAAACCCTCAATGCCGCGCCTGGTAGATGCGCATTGCCTCATCTAGGATCGCGTGCGCGACCTGCCGCTTTTCCGCCTTTTCCAGCGTCTTTTTCGACCCACCCGCAAAAAAGAGCGTCACCAGGTTCTCCTCACTGCCAAAGCCGATGTCCGAACGCGAAATGTCGTTGGCTGCGATGAAGTCCAGGTTCTTGCGCCGCAGCTTGCCCACGGCGTTTTGCTCGAGGTCCGCCGCCTCCGCCGCAAACCCCACCAACACCTGTGCCGCCGTCTTTTTCGCACCGAGCGTCTGCAAGATGTCCTGCGTGCGCCGCAGCTCCAGCAACATATCGCCGCTCTTTTTGATCTTTCCGGCCTGATAGTGCGCCGGCGTGTAATCCGCCACGGCCGCCGCCTTGACAGCGATGTCCACGCCCGGAAAGGCATTTAGGCAGGCCTCATACATCTGCTGTGCACTCTCCACCGGCACACAGTGCACCCCGGCAGGCGGCTGCAGCGCGACCGGCCCGCTCACGAGCGTCACCTCCGCACCGCGCGCCGCCGCCGCGGACGCGATGGCATAGCCCATCTTGCCCGTCGACCGGTTGGAAAGGAAGCGCACATCATCCAGGCGTTCGCGCGTGGGGCCGGCCGTGACCAGCAGGCGCACGCCCTGCATATCCTTCGGAGTGAGCGCCGCCTCGATCGCCTCTGCGATCTCCTCCGGCTCCGCCATGCGCCCGTCGCCCACATCGCCGCAGGCCAGCATGCCCGTCCCCGGCGCGGCAAACAGGCGCCCATCCGCCCGCAGCTGCGCCAGATTGCGCTGTACCGCCGGATGATGCAGCATCGCCGTATTCATCGCCGGGGCGAACAGCACCGGACTGCGCGCCGCAAGCAGCAGCGTGGACAAAAAATCGTCCGCCAGCCCCTGCGCCGCCTTGGCAAGGATGTTGGCCGTCGCCGGGGCGACGACGATGAGATCGGCCAGCTTGGCCAGCGAGACATGCTCCACCTCAAAGGGCGCTTCCCTGGAAAAGGTGTCCGTCACCACCCGGTTGGCCGAGAGCGTCTCAAAAGTGAGCGGCGAGACGAACTGCTGCGCGTTTTTCGTCATGCAGACATGCACATCTGCCCCCCGCTTTTTCAGCAGGCTGACCAGCGCCGCCGCCTTATAGGCCGCGATCCCGCCGGTCACGCCGATGACGATATGCTTGCCCTCAATCATCTTTGCGGATATAGGTGACCTTGCCCTCGTTGATCTCCTCGATCGCCTGAGAGACCGGGTTGGGGTTGGCCGGTTCCGTGAGCGGCTCCGCGCCGCCGACAAGCTGCCGCGCCCGCTTTGCGATCTCCACGATCAGCGTATATCTGCAATCCACTTTTTCCAGAATCTCATCCAAATCCGGCTGAAACATTGCTATTCTCCTTACTTTTCGATAATATCCACAACCTGCTGCACGGCCTGTGCCAGATCGTCGTTTACGACGACATGGTCGTACTGCGGCTGATACTTCATTTCCTCAAACGCGCGCTGCGTGCGCTTTTCCACCTGCTCCGGCGTTTCGGTGTTGCGGCCGACCAGGCGTTGCCGCAGCACTTCCATGCTCGGCGGCGCGATAAAGACGAGCTCCGCCTCCGGCATCTTTTCCTTGACATGCATGCCGCCCTTGACATCGATCTCCAAGATGATGGAAGTGCCCTCCGCCATCTTGCGCTCCACCGGCTCGCGCGGCGTGCCGTAGCTGTTGTCGAAAAAGCTCTCGTATTCCAAAAAGCCGTCCTGTTCGATCATGCGCTGGAAGTCCTCTTTGGAAATGTAGTAGTAATCCACGCCGTCCATCTCGCCCGGGCGCGGCGCACGGGTCGTGCAGGACACGCTCAGCGCGACATTCTTCGCCTGCTGCAGCACCGCCTTGATGACCGTCCCCTTCCCCGCGCCGGACGGCCCGGAGATCACAATCAGTTTTCCCTTGCTCATGCGTTTCCTCCTTAGAAATCCTCCTGCGGGACAACTTCCTTCGCCGCGCAGCGGCTGGCGATCGTCTCCGGCTGGATCGCCGAGAGGATGACATGGTAGCTGTCCGTGATGATGACCGCGCGCGTCCGCCGCCCGCAGGTCGCATCAACCAGCATGCCTTTGGCCTTAGCCTCCTGCACGATCCGCTTGACCGGTGCGGACTCCGGCGCGACCATCGCGATCACCCGTTCTGAAGATACAATATTGCCAAACCCGATATTCACCATCATCTCCGTCACCTCATTCCATGTTCTGGATCTGCTCGCGAATGCGTTCAATCTCTCCTTTGGCCGCCAGGACGGCTTTGGTGATCTGAATATCCGACGCCTTAGAGCCGATCGTGTTAAATTCGCGGTTCAGCTCCTGGATCAGGAAGTCCATGCTCCGCCCCGTCGCAGCGGGTGAGGAGAGCAGCTGCTCCAATTCCTTTAAGTGGCTGCGGATGCGGACGATCTCCTCGGTGATGCTCGCCTTGTCCGAAAAATATAGGATCTCGGCGCTGAAGCGGTTTTCGTCCACCGCCGCGCCCGCCAGATATTCCTCCACCTTAGCTCGCAGCTTTTCGCGGTATTCCTCGACCACGACCGGCTCGCGCGCGGCAATGCCCTCGAGGATGTCCGCAAGCACCGCCTTGCGCTCCAGAAGGTCCGCGGCCATCCGCCGGCCCTCAGCCTCCCGCGCGGCCGTCAATTTGTCGAGCGCCATGCCGAGCGCTTCCCTAAGCGCCTCCCGGCAGACCGCCTCGTCCGTCTCTTCCTCCTCAAACGCGATCACGCCTTCCATGCGCATCAGCGCCGTGATGGAAAGGTCGTCCCTAACCGGCACTTCTCCAAGGATCTCCGCCGCGGCCGCCGCGTATTGCTTTGCAGCCTCCACATTGACCCGGAGCTTGCCCAGCGCCCCGTCGGACTGCTTGTCGTTTACAAACACATCCACCCGGCCGCGCGCCAGGCGCCGCTTGATCTCCGCGCGGATAAAATCCTCCAAAAAGAGGAGGGTGCGCGGCGTCCGGATGTTCATATCCAGATAGCGGTGATTGACGCTTTTCAGTTCTACGGTGATGCAGTGGCCGCCCCGTTCGGCCTCGCCCCTGCCAAACCCCGTCATGCTGTTCATGCGAATATCCTCATTTCACAAAAATAGGTTTTTGAATTTTTATAGTATAGCACAATTTGCCGCAAAAAGAAACTATTTTGCCAGAAACAATTCGTCCTGACTGGGCGGCAGGAGGTCGCCCGCCGCCGCCTCCCAGATCCTCGTCCCTGCGGTAAATTCCCCGATGCGCCGGGCGGGGATGCCCGCAGCCGAAAGCGCCGCCAGCATCGCCGGGCCGCGGTCCGCAGAGATGGCGATGAGCAGGCTGCCGCTCGAAATGAGGCGATAGGGGTCGATGCCGTAGCGTCCGGCGATCTTGCGCGTGACGGGCGAGACCGGGATCTCTCCCGCATCCACCCGCAGGCCGCGCCCAGCCGCCTCGGCCAATTCATAGGCCGCGCCCAGAACGCCGCCCTCGGTCACATCGTGCATGACCGCCGCGCCCGCTTCCTTACCGATGCGCGCCTCGCGCACGATGCTCAGGCTGTCCTGCATCTGCCAAAGCTCCGCAAGCTCCGCTTCGCTCAGAAGCCCCGCCCAGTCCGCCGGATGGTCGCGGAACAGGATGACCGTCCCCTCCAGCCCGGCGCTCTTGGTCTGCACGAGCCAGTCGCCCGGGCGGATGTCCCGGCAGGACAGCACCCGGTCCGTCCGCCCGATCGCCGCCACCGAGATTACCGTGCGGTTCACGGCGTCCGTCACCTCGGTGTGGCCGCCAACCACATCGATATGCAGCGCATGCGCCTCGCGGTAGATCTCCTCCATGCGCGCGGAAAGGCCCGCCATCGTCTCCGTCGGCGGGAGCAGCATGGTGACGAGGATCGCCACCGGCTCCCCGCCCGAGGCCGCGATGTCGTTGGCGGAGATATGCACGGCAAGCGCCCCGGCGCCCTGCTCGGCCGCCGTGATCGGGTCGGTCGAAAGCACGCAGTAGTCCCCCTCCAGGTCCAGCACTGCGCAGTCGACGCCGACGCCCGCGCCGACCTTCACCTCCCTGCGGGAGATGTGCAGCTTGTCCAGCACCAATTGGCGCAATTGCTCGTTTGTGAGCTTTCCGATCTTCATGCGTCCGCTTCCTCCTTGTCCTCTCCGGCCAGAAGTCTATAGAATTCCTCCTCGGTGCATACCGCGACGCCCAGCGCGCGCGCCTTTTCCAGCTTGGAACCGGCCTTTTCGCCCGCAATCAGCAGATCGGTGCTCTTGCCCACCGCGGATTGGAGGGTGCCGCCCTGCGCCTCGATCTCGGCCCCGGCCTCGGCGCGCGTCATCCGCGAAAGCGACCCGGTGAGCACGACCTTCTTGCCGGAAAAGACGCCCCCCGCCTTTTGGAAGGGCCGCGGATCGACGCCCGCGGCAAACAAGCGTTCCAGCGTCTGCTCCACCTGCGGGGAGGCGAAGAAGTCCAGCACGGACTGCGCCATCACCTCACCCACCTCGTCGATCGCGACGAGCGCCGCCTGATCCGCCTGCCGCAGCGCCGCAAAGGTGCCGAAGGCCGCCGCGAGGTCCTTGGCCGTCTTCTTGCCGATGGTATTGATGCCCAGCGCATAGATGAAGTTCGAAAGCTCCGGGCGCTTACTCTTTTGGATGCCCATAAGCAGGTTTTGCACCTTCTTTTCCTTGAATCCCGGGAGCGAGAGCAGCGCCGCCTCGTCGAGCTCATACAGCGCGGCGATGTCCGAGATATGTAGGTGCGTATAGAGAAGCTCCGCCGTCTTGTCCGACAGGTTTTCGATGTTCATCGCCTCGCGCGAGGCATAGTGCGCCAGGCGCGCCACCAGCTGCGGGCGACAAGACAGGCTATTCGGGCAGTACAGGTTCGGCCCGATCATCTCCAGCGCCGCCCCGCAGTAGGGGCAGACCGTGGGCGCGTCCGCATAGACCGCCTCCTCGCCCGGCACCGCGCCCAGGATCTCGGGGATCACATCGTTGCTGCGGCGGATAAACACACGGCTCCCAACCGCCACGCGCTTGCGGCGGATGTCCTCGATGTTGTTGAGCGTCGCCCGGCGCACCGTTGCGCCGCCGATCTCCACCTCGTCCACCTCTGCCGTGGGCGTCAGGCGCCCCGTCCGCCCCACCTCCCAGACGATCTGCCGGATCGTCGTCGTCATCTCCTCCGCCGCAAATTTATAGGCGATCGCCCAGCGCGGGAAGCGCTCGGTATAGCCCATCTGTTCCCGCAGGGAAAAGTCGTCCAGCTTGATGACCATGCCGTCGATCAAAAAGTCCAGCGAATCGCGCGCCGCTTCCGCCTCGGCGATGCCCGCAAGCACGCCGTCCAGCGAATCGTACAGGCGCTCAAAATCGCTGACCTTAAAGTGGTTTTCCTTCAAAAACGCGATCATTTCCGTATGCGTGGCAAACGATCGGCCTTCGATATAGCCGACATTGTAAAAATAGGCGTCCAGCTTGCGTTCCGCCGTCACGCGCGTATCCAGATTGCGCAGCGCCCCGGCACAGGCGTTGCGCGCGTTTTTCAAGGGCTCCTTGGCCGTCTTGTTGTATTCCGCCAGGTCGGAAAGGTGCATGATCGCCTCGCCCTGCACCTCCATCCGCCCCCGGAAGGGGATCTGAAGCGGGATAGACTTGATCGTCCGCGCTTGCTCCAGAATCTCCTCCCCCGTCACGCCGTCGCCGCGCGTCGCCGCCATGACGAGCTTTCCTTCCTCATAAGTCAGGTTAATCGTCAAGCCGTCGAATTTGTATTCCAGCGTATAGAGCAGCGCCCGGTCGGTGAATTTTTGGATGCGCTGTTCAAACGCGCGCAGCTCCTCCACCGTCTTTGCCTTGTTCAGGCTGTATAGCGGGGCCAGGTGCGTGTGCTTCTGAAAGCCCTCCAGCACCTTGCCGCCCACGCGGATGGTCGGCGAATCCTCGAGCACGACGCCCGTCTCCCGCTCCATCGCCAGCAGGCGGTCGAACAGGAGGTCGTATTCCGCGTCGCTCACGGTCGGGGTGTCCAGCACATAGTATTGATAGGCATAGGCGTTGAGCTGTTCGACCAGCGCCTTCATCTGCTGCATAGTGGCCATCGTCTTGTGTCCTCTGCGTTTCTCAGTCCAAAATTTTTAAGGGCGCAAAGCTCAAAAACAGCTTTTTCTCCCCTCCGGGGAAGGCGATGCGCGCCACGCGCTGATCCCCCTGCCCGTCGATGGCGAGGACCTGCCCCACGCCGAACTTGGTGTGCTCCACCCGGCCACCCACGCGGAAGGCATCCGGTGAGGCCGTCGCCTTGGGCGTGAACTCCGCCTTCGTCTGAAAGAAATTGATGCGCGGCTTGGGCGGCGGCGCGGCCGCCGGTTTTGCCGCCGGTTTGCCGGGCGAAAGGTTGTCGAGCGCCTCCGGCGGGATGTCGCGCAAAAAGCGCGAGGGTGCATTGTAATTCGCCCCGCCGGAATACATGGTGCGCACCGCGCTGCCCGTGAGGTACAGCGTCTGCTTGGCCCGCGTCATGCCGACATAGCACAGGCGGCGCTCCTCGTCCAGCTTTCCTTCCTCCACCGACCGGCGCGAGGGGAAGAGGTTTTCCTCCATCCCCGCCATAAACACCGTCTCGAATTCCAGTCCCTTCGACCCGTGCAGCGTCATCAGCGTCACGCTGCCCTCTTCCTCCACCGTATCCATATCCGAAATGAGCGACAGGCTGGCCAAAAATTCCTCCAGGCTCGGCTCCTCCGCCTGCGCCTCATAGCTGCGGGCGGAGCTGATGAGCTCCTGCACATTTTCGACCTTCGCCTGCGCCGCGGTGTCCTCGGCCTCCAGCATGGCGTGATACCCGCTGCGCTCAAACACCGCTTCGATCATGTCGCCCACCGATTTGCCCTCCGCCGCCTGCGCGATGCTCGCAAACGCACTATTAAAGGCGGCAAACTTCGCCTCGCCGCCGCGCAGGAATTCCCCCGCGCGCTGCGCCGCTTCCATGAGCGAGATTCCCTCCGCCGCGGCAAATTCCGTGAGCTTTGCGACCGCCACATTGCCAAGCCCGCGCTTCGGCGTATTGACGATGCGCAAAAACGCCGTGTCCGCAAGCGGGTTGTCCAGCAAGGTCAAATAGGCGACCATGTCCTTGATCTCCTTGCGGGCATAGAAGCTCATGCCGCCAAATACCCGGTAGGGAATGCCGTACATGCGCAGCTTTTCCTCCAGCACGCGCGCCTGCGTGTGCGTCCGGTACAGCACGGCCATGTCCTCATACCTCTCGCCCCTGCGCGACCGGTCGGAGATCTCCCGCGCGATGAATTCCGCTTCGGCATACTCGCTGGGCGCCAGGTACACCTTGGGCTTGGGCCCGTCCACGCGCGCCGACCAGGGGTTCTTTTCCTTGCGGGCGTCCGCCAGGCGAATCACCGCGTTGGCCGCGTCCAGGATGCGCTGGTGCGAACGGTAATTCTGTTCCAATTTGATGACCTGCGCGTTTTTAAAGTCCTTTTCAAAGTCCAGGATGTTGCGCACATCCGCGCCGCGCCAGGCGTAGATGCTCTGGTCGTCGTCCCCCACGACAAACAGGTTGCCCCACTTGCCGGAAAAAAGCTTGACCAGTTCATATTGTACGCGGTTGGTGTCCTGGTATTCGTCCACCAGGACATAGCGGAAGCGGTCGGCGTAATACTCGCGCGCCTCCCGGTTCTGCTTCAGCAAGCGCAGCATATTGCCCAGCAGGTCGTCAAAATCCATCGCGTTTTCGCGCAGCAGCGCCTCGTTGTACAGGCGGTATACCTCGATGAGCCCTTCGCTCAGGTCCTCGGAAATATCCCGGATCACCTGCTCCGGCGAATCGTCCCCGGCGCTGTTTTTAATCGTGCTCAGCAGGTTGCGCACGGCCTTGGGCGTCATCTGCCCGAGCGAGAGGCTGTGTTCCTGCATGATCTTCTTGACAAGCGCGGTGCTGTCGTCGGTGTCATAGATCGTAAAGTTGGGCTTGTATCCCAAAAGCTCCGCGTCGTGGCGCAGAAAACGCGCGCAAATGGAGTGGAAGGTGCCGATCGCCATGCGCCGGACATCCTCCTCCACCAGCGCCTGAATGCGCTCCTTCATCTCATTGGCCGCCTTGTTGGTAAAGGTGATCGCCAGGATGTGGTAGGGGCTCACCTTCTTTTCCTGCATCAGATAGGCCACGCGGTTGGTGAGCACGCTCGTCTTGCCGGAGCCCGCCCCCGCCAGGACAAGCACAGGGCCGTCTACCAGTGTGACGGCCCTTCTTTGTACATCGCTCAAATGTTCCAGATTCATTGGGATTCCTCCGCGTCTGCCGCTTCGTCCTGCATCCGTTCCAGCACCAGCCGGTATCCGCCCGGCCCATAGTTTAAGCACTTGTTGACGCGGCTGACCGTCGCCGTCGAAGCGCCCGTTTCCTTTGCCGCCGCGTTGCAGGTGCTGCCTGTATAGAGAAGCCGCGCCACCTTCATGCGCTGTGCCGCCGCCTTTAATTCCGCAATGGTAAAAAGGTCATCCAAAAAAATGCTGCATTCCTCGACCGACCCCAGGGAAAGGATCGCCCGGTATAATTCCAAATATTCCTGGCTGTCTCGCTGCATTCTTCGTTCTCCTATCCGTATTCAATGGCTTTATTCTACCATAGGAAGAGGCCATTTGCAAACGCAGACTACAGGATTTGATAGATTCCTCCCGCCGAGATCTCATAGGCGCGCCGGGCCTCCCGCCGCCCGTCCGGCAGGGCCTTTTCATATTCCCGGCTCTGGAACCGCCCTTCCAGGCGCACCTTCTGCCCCACGCCTAGGCCGCCGGCAAAGCGGGCGTTTTCGCCCCAGACGATGGCCGGGATATAGTCGGACTTGCCGTGCCTGCGGTTGACCGCCAGCAGCAGGTCGGCGATCTCCCGTCCAAAGGGCGTCACCCGGTAGACCGGCGGCTTGCACAGATGCCCCTCCAGCACCACGCGGTTTTGGTCGGCCGCCTCTATCGCAGGCGAAACCGACTGCGCAAACGCACGCAGCCGCAGATGCGTATCCGCGCCGGCGTATTCGTTATAGGAGCGCAGCTGTCCCGCGACCGCGAGCCGCAGCCCGGGCCGCAGCTGTGCCGCCAAGGGCTGCGGCGCCAAGACGGGCAGCGTATCCACCGTCCCACTCAGGCGGCGGCAGCAGAGAAAGGCGCAAAAGAATTCCTCGCCATAGGCGCTGTGGTCAAACACCGGCGCGCCCTGCACCTCTCCGGAAAGGCACAGCTGATTGACATCGTTGATCCCCATACATACCTCGTCAGTTCTCGATTTGTGCGAATTCATACCCCATGCGGCGCAGGGTGGGCAGGAGGACCTCCAGCGCGGGTGCGGTCTGGGCCGCGTTCGTCTGAAAGAGCAGGATGTCGCCGGGCGCGACGGCGCGGAGCGCGTTTTCCAGGATGTCCTCCGCCGAAGCGTCCTCCCGCCAGTCCTCGCTATCCCGGTTCCAGAGCAGCACGCGCATGCCCGCCTCCTCCATCGCTTCCGCGACCTCCTGCGTATAGGCGCCGTAGGGCGGGCGAATATAGCGGCATTCCCCGCCGAAAAAGGTCTCCACCGCCGCCTTCGCCGCTGCCGCGTCTTCCAGCATCTCCGCCCGGCTAAGATCCACATAGCGCGCGTGATGCATCGAATGGCAGAACACAGCCATGCCGCTCTTGCGGATCGCCTGCGCCGCGTCTGGGTATTCCTCCATCCAGTCCCCCAGGATGCCGAAGGACGCCTTCGCGCGGTATTTGCGCAATACCGCCAGGATCTCCGCCACATGGTCCTCGCCCATCGCCGTGTCAAAGGTCAAGTATACCTGCTTCTTCCCCGTCTGCGGCAGGCTGGTCACGACCGCGGGCGCCTCCGCCGCCGTATAGGCGGCCATCCCCGTCTCAGCCGCCCGCAGATAGCACAAAACCGCAAACAGGACGCCCAACAGCGTCAGCGCACGCAGCATTCGTCGATACAAAAATTTTTCCATAGTTCGCACCTACCCTATATGTACTTTCCCCGCGGCGCGCTTAGACCATTCCCACGAAAAAAGCGGCCCGAAGGCCGCTTTCGCATTCGTTCCCATTCTATTGCTGCGCGTCTGCGCTCTGCTGCTCCGGGACATAGACCGGCGCCAGCACCGAAGTGAGGTCCACCGTGCCGCCGCTATAGCCCTCCTCGTGGATCTTGGGCAGGATCTGCGCCAGCCATTGCAGCTTTTCCGCAAATTGCGTCCCCTGCCCCAGGCAGACGCGCGTCCCGTCCGTCAGCCGCATCCAGAGCTGGTTGACATTGGCAAGGTCGATGGTGTCCACCTGCGCGTGCACCTCGCTATCGCACAGGGCCGCCAGCAGTCGCCGCAGGATGTCCTGCTTATAGGTATCCGTCGTGCGGATCTCCGCACCGAGCACGAATTCCGTCACCTCCAGCCCCTCGACTAGGGGGAGGCTGCGGCCTTCGGACTGTTCCCGGTGCCCCAGGATCAGCCCCTCGGCGTCTACCGTTACGAAGGTATTGGCAAAGGCAAAGCAGGCCGCCTCCTGCCGCTCCTCCACCACGATCGTGATGCCCGTTGGAAAGCGGTATTGCAGCTTGCGGTATATGAAGTGCGGGTTCGCCTCGATCCGCCGCTTGACGGCGGCGGTATTGAGCAGCAGGATGCTGTCGCCCTGCCGGATCCCGGAAAGCTCCGTCACCACTGCCGGGTCCGTCCACTGCGCCCCCTGCACCGTGACCTCCTCCACCCGCAGGAACAGATATGCGAGCGCCGCGAGCAGCATCACTCCCACCACGGCCAGCAGCACGCGCAGGAGCCAGACCCGCTTCTTCCGGCCGCGCGCCTTCGCTGCCTGCTCCGCCGGGTCGAGCGGCGCTTCCGCCGGCTTGGACTTCTTCTGCGGAAAATCCGGCAGGTCCAATTCCGGCTTCTCTTCCGCTTCCTTCCCCCTGCGCCGCCGGGAGGGCGGCGTTTCCGCCGATTTAGACTTCTTCTGCGGAAAATTCGACAGGTCCAATTCCGGCTTCTCTTCCACTTCCCGCTCTCTGCGCCGCCGGGGCAGCAGAGCTTGCGGAGAATGGATCCGCATATCCCGCGGCGCATCCTTCTGCGCCGCGTGTTTCGGGGTGATTCTTCGATTTTCCCGTCTCCGATTCTCTGCCATGTCCACTCTCCGCCGTTTCTTTTTGAATATTATAGCACCCTTCGGCTGGTTTTCCTATCCCGTTCGCACAAAGTTCCTGCCCGGCGCATATCCCTTACCGCCGGGGCGGCAAAAAAACATTTTCGCTTCATTGGACGGGCGGCAAAAAAACATTTTCGCTTCATTGGACGGGCGGCAAAAAATATAGTACAATATCAAAACAACATTTCGCAGATCGTTTTTCGGAGGTCAACTATGGCGCATTCCTATACCGTCACGGATATTCAAGTTTTGGAAGGGCTGGATGCTGTCCGCAAGCGCCCGGGCATGTACATCGGCTCGACGGGCTCCCGCGGGTTGCATCAGATGCTCTGGGAGATCGTCGACAACGCCATCGATGAGGCAGCCAACGGCTATGCCAGCCGCATCGATGTCTGCCTGTATGCCGACGGCAGCATCTCGGTCGAGGACAACGGCCGCGGCATCCCGGTGGGCATCCACCCGGAGATGCACATTTCCGGCGTTGAGCTCGTGTTCAGCAAGCTGCACGCCGGCGGCAAGTTCAACAACGACAACTACACCTATTCCGGCGGGCTGCACGGGGTCGGCGCCAGCGTCGTCAACGCGCTGTCCGAATGGCTGCGGGTCGAGGTCTCCCGCGACGGGCATGTCTACCGGCAGGAATACCATTCCTTTTCGGAGGGCGGCAAGATGCACGCCGGCGTGCCCAAATACCCGCTGCACGAGGTGGGAGAGACCGCCAAGCACGGCACCCGCGTCACCTATCTGGCCGACGCGCAGGTCTTTGACGACATCCAGGTGCAATTCGACCGCGTCAGCCGCCGCCTGCGGGAGCTGGCATTCCTCGTCAAAGGGGTGACAATCCGCCTGCGCGACGAGCGCGAGGCGCAGCCGCGGGAGCTCACCTTCTGCTATATGGGCGGGATCGTGGACTTCCTCACAGACATGAACCAGGACAAGACGCCCCTGCACCCCGCGCCCATCCATTTTTCGGGGGAACGGAACGGCATCCTGGCCGAGGTCGCAATGCAGTATGTGGACAGCGACAAGGAATACCTCTATTCCTATGTCAACAACATCTCCACCGGCGAGGGCGGCACGCATGAGACCGGCTTTAAGGTCGCGCTCACCAAGGTGATGAACGACTACATGAAGACCGTCTCTACCGCCGTCAAGGAAAAGCTCGCCTTCGAAGGTGAGGATTACCGCGAGGGCCTGAGCGCGATCCTGTCCGTCAAGATGAAGGAAGTGCAGTTCGAAGGGCAGACCAAGACCCGCCTCGGCAACCCGGAGGCGCGCGTCGCCGTTGAGGCCATCGTGAGCGAGGGGCTTTCGCAGTTCCTGCAGGATCTTTCGAACGCGGGCGTCGCCTCCCGTATCGCCGAAAAGGCGATCACCGCGGCCAAGTCCCGCATCGCGGCCAAGAAGGCCAAAAAGATCGAACGGGAAAAGAGCAAGGCCGATTCCGCGCCGCTCGTGGGCAAGCTGTCCAGCTGCACCGGCAAAAAGCCGGAGCTCAACGAGCTGTTCATCGTCGAGGGCGACAGCGCCGGCGGCAACGCCAAGATGGGGCGCGACCGGCGGTTCCAGGCGATCCTCCCGCTGCGCGGCAAGCCGCTCAATGTCGAAAAGAAGCGCATTGAGCAGGTGCTGCAGAACGAGGAATTCCGCTCGATCATCACCGCGCTCGGCGCCGGGTTCGACAAATCCTTTCAGATCCAGAACATCAAGTACCACAAGGTCATCATCCTGGCCGACGCGGACCAGGACGGCGCGCACATCCGGGCCATCCTGCTCACCTTCTTCTTCCGCTATTACCGGCAGCTCATCACCGACGGGCATGTCTACATCGCGCAGCCGCCGCTCTACAGCATCAAGAAGGGCAAAACCACCCTGTGGGCGCACACGGAAAAGCAGCTTAGCGAGGCGAAAGCTTCCCTCGGCCGCGGCGCGGAGGTCAAGCGGTATAAGGGCCTTGGCGAGATGAGCAAGGAGCAGCTCTGGGAGACGACGCTGGACCCGAACGGGCGCGTCCTCATGCAGGTCACGGTAGAGGACGCCGCCGCCTGCGACCACATCGTGTCCACCCTCATGGGCGACGCGGTCGAGCCGCGCAAGCAATATATCAGCGAATACGCCAATTTCAATAAGCAGGACAAGTTCCAGGGCAACCTGGACTGAGCCTGACGGGAGAGCAGATTTATGAAAGAAGAATTGCAAAATATCATTCGCGCGCCGCTCGAGGATGTCATGCACGACAGCTTCATGCCCTATGCCGAATATGTCATTTTGGAACGTGCCATCCCGCGCGTCGAGGACGGGTTGAAGCCGGTGCAGCGGCACATCCTGTTCGCCATGCACGAGATGCAGATCCTCCCCACCGGCAGCCACAAAAAATGCGCGCGTATCGTGGGCGAGACGATGGGCAAATACCACCCGCACGGCGATTCCAGCATCTATGAGGCGCTGGCGCGCATGGCGCAGGACTTCTCCATGAGCGCGCCCCTGATCGACGGGCAGGGCAACTTCGGCTCCATCGACGGGGACGGCCCCGCCGCCATGCGATACACTGAGGCGCGGCTCGCCCCCATCGCGCTGGAGCTGCTGCGCGACCTGGACAAGGACACCGTCCCCTTCCAGCTCAACTTCGACGACACCCTAAAAGAGCCGTCCGTCCTCCCCAGCCGCTTTCCCAACCTGCTGGTCAACGGCGCCACCGGCATCGCCGTCGGGCTCGCGACCAACATCCCCCCGCACAACCTGCGCGAGGTGGTAAACGGCGTCTGCTACCGCATGGAGCACCCGGACTGTTCGCTGGAGGCGGTCATGCGCTATGTCAAGGGGCCGGATTTCCCCACGGGCGGCATCCTGCTCCCCGGCGACGGCATCCGCGAGGCCTATGCCACCGGGCGGGGCAAGGTCTCGCTGCGGGCGAAAGTCTCCATCGAAAAGGGCCGCAGCGGCAAGACGCTGCTCGTCGTCACCGAGCTCCCCTATGAGGTCCGCGAATCGGCCATGCTGCGCAAGATCGAGCAGCTGCGCACCACACGGCGGGAGCTCTTTTCCGGCATCTCGGATGTCCGCAGCGAGACGGACCGTTCCGGCATCCGCGCCGTCATCGAGCTCAAGAGCGGCGTCAATGCGCAAAAGGTACTGGACTGCCTGTACAAATACTCCGACCTGCAGATCTCCTATGGCATCAACATGGTCGCCATCGCTGAGGGGCAGCCGAAGGTACTGAACCTCCTGCAGCTGATGGACGCCTATATCGCCCACCAGCGCTCGGTCGTGACCAACCGCCTGAACTACGACAAAGAGGCTGCCGAGGAAAAGGCGCACAAGCTGGAGGGCCTCATCAAGGCCGTGTTGGATATCGACCGCGTGATCGCCATCGTCCGCTCCTCGGAAAGCGCCAAGGACGCGCGCCTGCGGCTGATGCGTGAGCTCAAGGTGACCGGTGTGCAGGCACAGGCAATCCTCGACCTGCGCCTTGCGCGCCTCACCAAGCTGGAGGTCATCACGCTCGAACAGGAATACGACGAGCTCTCCCGGCAGCTCGCTGAGATCCGGGACATCCTGGCCTCCCCGGAGCGCCTGAACGCGCTCATCGCCAAGGAGATGGGACAGATCGCGAGCAAGTACGGCTGCCCCCGTCGTACCCCCATTTCCCGGGAAAGCGGCGAGGTCACGATCGACGAGGAGCATTTCAAGGTTGTGGAGGACTGCACCGTCCTGCTCACCCGCGGCGGCAACCTCAAGCGCATGAGCAAAAAGGCCTTTGCCCGGGGCGCGGAGGCGGGCGACCCGGAGTTCAAGAACCAGCCCGCCAAGATCCTCGAGGTGGACAGCGAGGCCAAGCTGTGGGTCTTCACCAACCTCGGAAACCTCTACACGCTTGCCGCCCGGGACATCAAGGAGGCGCGTTACCGGGACGCCGGCAGCCCCATCGGTACTCTGCTACCCGGCCTTTCCAAGGGAGAACGCGTCCTGGAGCTTTGCCCGCCGGTCTTGCAGGGCGAGCTTTTGTTCGTCACGGCAGGCGGAAAGGTCAAGGTCGTCTCTGCCGGGGAATTCCAGGCGAAGAAGAGCAAAATCGCCGCCTGCGGGCTGGCCGACGGCGACCAATTGATCGCCGTCTCGCCGGTTGACCCCGCGCGCCCCAACCTCCTCCTGGTGAGCGAAGGCGGCATGTCCATCTGCTTTGTGCGGGAGAGCATCCCCCTACAGGGGCGCACCGCCAAGGGTGTCGGCGGCATCTCGCTTTCCAAGGACGACGCACTGCGCTTCGCCTTCCAAACGGATGCACAGGGGAGCCTCGTCTGCTTCAGCGAGGAGGGCTATGTCAAACAAACGGCGCTCTCCGACTTCCTCCCGCAGAACCGCAACGGCAAGGGGAGCCGCTGCTTCTCCTGGCACAAGGACGCCTCCAACGGGACGCGCCTGGTCGCAGCCTTCTACCTGCGCGCCGCCTCCACCTTTGAGGCATGGACAGAGCTCGACCTCCCCTATCACCTGCCCTCCTCGCAGATCTCCTTTGAGGAGCGCGGCGGCTTCGGCCAAAAGCGTGTCCCCAACCTGCTGGGCGACCCGATCACGCAAGTCATCGAACTGTAAAAGGACACAGAAAAAAGCAGAACCGCTTTGGTTCTGCCATGCTGCTCGCAAAACTCCCCCACAGCGTCCGCCAAAGCGTCTGCGGGTCCAGGCCGTCCAGCCCGTTT
>CAKTFI010000017.1 GCA_934555865.1 uncultured Christensenellaceae bacterium
ACCCCGGACACCCTGATTAAGAGTCAGGTGCTCTACCAACTGAGCTAGAGGCGCATATATAATGGAGCGGGTGATGGGAATCGAACCCACGTAGCCAGCTTGGAAGGCTGGAACTCTACCATTGAGCTACACCCGCATCGCCGTTTCCATATCGTCCGGAAACATTGGTTATTATACTCGCGGGTGCTGAAAATGTCAATAGGCAAATTCAACTTTTTTGAACCCTTCCCTCGCAGCCACAATTGGTGACCCGCCGGGGATTCGAACCCCGGACCCTTTGATTAAAAGTCAAATGCTCTACCAACTGAGCTAGCGGATCATAACAAATGGCTGGGGTGGCAGGGCTCGAACCTACGAATGCGGGAGTCAAAGTCCCGTGCCTTACCACTTGGCTACACCCCAACATTCAAGGCAGTTTTTTGTGGGGTGGATAGTGGGTCTCGAACCCACGACCTCCAGGGCCACAACCTGGCACTCTAACCAACTGAGCTATATCCACCATAAAATGGCGTGCCTGCGGGGATTCGAACCCAGGACCCTCGGCTTAGAAGGCCGATGCTCTATCCAGCTGAGCTACAGACACATAACTTTGCACTGCCGCTGTGCGCAAAATTGATTATAAAGGAATCCCCGGAAAATGTCAAGGACAAATTCTCCGCGCCGGGAAAAATTCCATGCACGCCAAAGGGGCGCGCCTCAGTGCCCGCCCCTCTTCGTTCCAAGGATCTTATTCCATTTACTTTTGAGCATTCTGCCGGTTCGCACTCTCCGGATCCTGCCGGACTGCATACTCTTCTTCATGCCGGTTGTTCTTCTTTACGTTTTCCTGTTTTCTGCCGTTCTGCTTCTTTTCCATAACGATGCCTTCTCCTTTTAAAACTCTGCGGATTTTCCGCAATCCTAGTATGCGCCGGCCGCCCGGCTTTATGCATCGCGCACCTCCTATACAAAGTTCAAAAAGCTTTTACAGACAGGGGCTTGACTTTTCTCCTGTAAATCGATACCATAAGAAATATAGATGGTTTTTGAAACCATGTTTTCAAAGGAGAAAAATCATGTCTTTTGAGATCCTCACCGATTCCGCTTCCAACCTGACCGACGATCTGTTGGAGAAATATGGCATCCATATGCTCTCCTGCTTCTACCTGATCGACGATGTGGAATACCCCTGCTATGTTCCTGGGCGGGATTACGCCGAAGCTGGCAGAGAATTTTATCATAAACTGCGCAACAAGGTCGACATCAAGACTTCTCTTATCAACACGGCGCGCCTTATCGAGTTCTTCGAGCCCTTCCTACAGGCGGGACGGGACATCCTCTTTTCGCCGATCTCCAGCGGCCTGAGCGGGACCTTCCAGGCGGCGCAGGAGGCTGCCCGGCAACTTGCGGAGCGCTATCCCGAGCGGAAATGCATTATCGTCGACTCGCTCGGCGCCTCGCTTGGCGAAGGGCTGCTACTCTGCCATGCGGCGGAGCTGCGCAACGGCGGCGCCAGCATCGAAGAGGTGCAGCACTGGATCGAGCAGAACCGCCTCAAAATGCGGCAGATCTTCACCGTCGACGACCTGCATTTCCTGCGCCGGGGCGGGCGGCTTTCCGGGGCAGCGGCGCTTGTGGGCTCGCTGCTCAACATCAAGCCGCTTTTGAAAGCGAGCGACAAGGGCCTGATCGCCATGGACGGCAAGGTACGCGGCCGCCGCAAGGCGCTGGACGCATTGGCCAATAACTTCTGCGAAACGGCGGTCGACCCGGCTTCGCAGACTATCGGCATCGCGCACTGCGACTGCGAGGCTGACGCCCAATACCTCGCGGAAAAGATCCAGAGCACGACCTCGGTCGGAAACATCCTCATCCGCTACTACGACCTCTGCACGGGCGCACATGTCGGACCCGGCGCACTAGCGCTCTTCTATATGGGCGAACATCGCTAAGCATCTGCATAAAAATACCTTCCTTGCATATCCTAACTGCACGGGAGGTATTTTTATGGCACGCAAACGCTCATATTTCTGGCTGCTGCTCTTTTGCCTGCTTCTGCCGCTTGCCGTGGGGCTCTTGGCAGGGTCCCTCACAGGGCAGCAGGTCGCTTCCTATGCCACCATGCCAAAGCCCTCTTTTGCGCCGCCGGGCATCGTGTTCCCCATCGTGTGGAGCATCCTCTATCTGCTCATGGGCTATTCGTCCTACCTGGTCGCCCGCTCCGCTTCCATCAAAAAGCACGCGGCGCTCAGCGTATACAGCCTGCAACTGCTGTGCAATTTCTTCTGGCCGCTCATCTTCTTCAACCTGCAGGCCTATCTGACCGCCTTTTTGTGGCTCGTCACCCTGTTTTTACTGGTGCTGTATATGACGCTCCTGTTCTTTGACATCTCACGCCCGGCCGCCTATTTGCAGATCCCCTACCTGCTCTGGCTCCTCTTTGCGGGTGTTCTCAACTTCTGCATCTGGCTCGGCAGCCGCGCCTGAGCGAAAATAGGCATAGAAAAAGACCACGAACAAAGCTCGTGGTCTTTTTTGGTGGAGATAAGCGGATTCGAACCGCTGGCCTCTTACATGCGAAGCAAGCGCTCTACCAGCTGAGCTATACCCCCATTGCCTTCAACAAATGCATTATACATCATCATACAGAAATAATCAATAGGTAAATTGATTATTTCTGTATTTTTTGATGAAATTTTTTATACGCGTTCCATGTATTCCTGTGTGCGGGTATCGACACGGATCCGATCGCCCACATTGACGAACATCGGGACCATAATGCGCGCGCCCGTCTCCAGGATTGCCGGCTTGTTGCCGCCCGTCGCGGTGTCGCCCTTGAAGTTCGGGTCGGTCTCCGTCACTTCCAGCTCGACAAAGTTCGGCGCCTCGACCGAGAATGCCGCGCCGTTATAGAACTGGATCGTCACCTGCATGTTTTCCTTGATGAAAGGCAAAGCATCCGCCACCAGCGCTTCGTTCAGCGGCAGCTGCTCATAGGTCTCGAGGTCCATGAAATAATACAGACCGCCGTCCGAATACAGATATTCCATCGTCTTCCGCTCGATCATGGCGCGCGGGAACTTGTCCGACGGGTTAAAAGTGCGCTCCAAGACGCTGCCGGTCATGACATTCTTGAGCTTCGTGCGGACAAACGCCGCGCCCTTGCCCGGTTTGACATGCAAAAAGTCCACTACCATCCAGACCTGCCCGTCGATTTCAACCGTCATGCCTTTTCTGAAATCACCTGCTGTTACCATACAAACTCCTTATAAAATAATGATTAGATCCTTAGCTGCCGTATAGAAATTTTCCATTCCATCTTCCGTAACAACAACCATATCCTCGATGCGAACGCCACCCCTGCCCGGCAGATAGATGCCCGGCTCCACTGTCAGCACCATGCCCGCCTGCAGCACATTGGTGGACTTCGTGCTCAGCCAGGGTGCCTCGTGGATCTCCACACCCACGCCATGGCCCGTGCCATGCTCATAGTATGCGCCATAGCCCGCGTCCGCGATCACGCCTCTCGCGATCGCGTCCATATCCCGCGCCAAAACACCGGGGCGGATGGCCGCTTCTGTCTCGAGATTGGCTTTATGCACAATATTATATATTACTTTCAGCTCTTCTTCAACCCCTCCGAGGGCAACCGTGCGGGTAAAATCCGTGCAGACGCCCTTATACCGCACACCAAAGTCCATCGTGATGAAGTCGCCGTTTTGAAGCTTCCGCGAGGAAACGACCGCGTGCGGCAGCGAGGAATTCTCACCGCTTGCGATGATGGGTGCAAAGGAGGGGCCTGCCTCATGCTTGTTCATCTGATACTGCATCTCCGCCAAGAGGTCGAATTCGGTAATGCCCGGGCGGATCGTCTTGCACATGTGTTCAAAGATCGCCTCGGTGATCTTCGCACCTTCCCGCATATGGGCGATCTCTTCGGGCGTTTTGACCATCCGGAGCTCGTGCATAATCTCGTCCACCGGCGCATAAGTATAGCTCCACGCTGCGTCAAACGCCTGCTTCTCACTCACCGTGATCTTGTCGAATTCAATGCCCAATCGCGCACCCTTGGAAAGCCAAAGCTCCATCCCCGGGATCGCCCCGCCTGTGCGTTCCTTGACCATCTCGAAACGGCCCGGCTCCAGCTCGCGCTCCGCCATCTCGATATACCGGAAGTCGGTGATGAAATATTCCTTTTCCGGCGTCACCAGCACCCAGCCGGTATCCCCCGAAAATCCGGTGTACCACTGCATGTTTTCCACGCTGGTGAGCAGCGCTGCGTCCAAATGGTGTTCGCGCAGCTTCGCGCGCAATTCTCTTGCCTTATCCATTCTCATTCTTCCTCCCTTTCATGTTCCTTTGCCTGCTCGTACATATGTTTCATTGCGAGCGCGTCTTTGGCCATGGTGCCTTTGCTCTCACAGATGATCGTCGGTTCCATGTTCTTGCGCACCAAGATCGGCGCCAGCAGCGAAAAATCCGGGCCGAAACCTTCGTCGTCAAAGGTGCGGTGCCGCTTTTCGCCCATCTGCGTATATTCAATCTTGGAAAAATGCACATGCATCCGGCGCGTACGCTCCACCCCGATGCCGTCTTCCAGCGCCCGGATGACGGCATCGAAATCCTCTGCCGTATTAAGCGCGCCCAATCCCCGCGTATGCAGGTGTCCGAAATCGATCGTCGGCAGCACGCGGTCATCCAGCCGCACCAGCTCGATCACTTCCGCCAGGTCGCCAAGCTGATTGATCTTACCCATCGTTTCGGGGCAATAGGTGAGTTCGCCGTACCCCAGCTCGTCCATCAAGCGCAGCATACGGGTGAAGTTTTCCCGGCAGCGGGCAAACGCCGCACCGCGTTCCTGCTTGGCGGGCGAACCCGGATGAAACACGATGCGTCTTGCTCCGAGCGCCTGCGCCGCCTTAGCGCTTTCCGTGAAATATTCCACATTCTTTTCGAACTTATCTTCCGCTTCGTTCGCCAAGTTGATAAAGTACGGCGCATGCAGGCTCAAGGTGATCCCGCACCGCTCTGCCTCTGCGCGGATCTGTGCCGCCGTTTCCTCCTTGATGCGCACGCCGCGCCCGCAGGAGTATTCATACGCATTAAGCCCCATATCCGAAAGCCATGCCATCGCCTGATAGGTATGCTTATACCCCGCTTCGTAAAACGCCTCGGAATTGCCGGAGGGTCCAAACTTGATCATGCGTTTCCTCTCTTTCCGCGAAATTTTCGCCGCACCACACCCATGACCCGGGAATACACCTCCCGGAATTCCCGCGTACGCCCATAGAGCAACCAGAAGATCAAATTCGGCACGACAAGACAGATGAACAACTTACCGACAAACCCGAGGAAGGAGCCCGGGAGCAGCCCCGCGATCATCCAGGTGACCGCCGTCGCCAGCACGGTCGAGGCGAAGTACAGGAGGTATTTCGCGAAATACGGCCACACACTGCGCTGGAAGCCATATCGGAACAGAATAACCGGCTCCATCCACACGAGTGTCGTGAGCATGCTCACCGTCGTCCCGATGAATGCGCCGATGAGGCCCCACTGGCTCGCCGTGAAAATGGAAACACCCACATTCACGATGGCCGAAATGATCGGGATGAATCGTCCTTCGCGGAAGATGCCCATCGTGTCGCGGAAAGTCAGGTTGACATTACGCATACCAATCAGGTAGAAATTCAGCACGATGAAGAACACCTGCGTCATGGTGAGCAGCCGATCCGGCCCCGCCCAGATTGTGATGAACGGGTTGAGCAGCACGAACAGGCAGACCGAGCAGAACCCGAACATCCAGAAGTTTCCGAAATAGATGAGGTTATACACCTCGTATTTCCGTTTTTCCGATTCCACCGCAGCCAGGTTGCCGATGCTCCCTGTGATGGCGTTAAAGACCTGAAGCATCAGGTTCTTGATCGTTGTCGTCACGAGCGAGTAATTGGAATAGATGCCCGCCTCGACGATGCCCTGGAATTTGGAAATGATGATGCTGTCCGTCCCGTTGATGATGACCTGCCCCGTGCGGTAGAACATGAGCGAGCCCATGTTGCGGAAGATACGCCGCCGCTCGCGCAGCGAGAGCTGTTCGTCGTTCTTTTCCTTGAGGTAGGGGTACATCTTGTCCGCAATGTGCATCGTGATGATGTTTTGCAGGATGTTCGTCCCGACCTGGATGGAGAGGGTGAGGAGGTAGTTCTTCGTCAGCACCATCACGACCATCTGGATCGCATAGCACAGCACCGAGGTGCCGTACACGACGCTGGATACGATATAGTGCTTCTGGTTGGCGGTGATGAGCGTCCCCTTATAGGCAAAGAAATAGGTGGACGCCGTGTTCAGCACGAAGATCATGAAGATCAGCTTGACATGTGGGATCACCACATCGGTTTTGATCAGGTGCTCGATAAACGGAAGGCAGATAAGCCCCATGCCGATGATGACGAAGCCAATCAGGATATATGCCCGCGCGTACATCTTCATGAGCGCCTTAATCTTTTTCACATCGTTCTCGGCGATCGGCTTATAGAGCGCGAAGATGATCGCCGTGCCCACGCCGAGGTCCGCCAGGGAAAACACCATCAAGATGTTGGTGAACACGCCGTTGATGCCCAAATACTCGTCGCTCAGCGTGTGCATGAAGACCGTCCGGTAGGCAAAGCTCATCAGGATGTTGAGGATCTGCCCGCCCACGCCAAAAAGAATATTTCGAATAGAATTCTTCGATCGATTCATAAATACATCCGTTCTTCAAACTATAATCGTGTTAATCATATCATAACAAACTTCGTTTTTCCATATTCGCCGCCGATTGCCGCGCCAGATTTTCCCGAAATTTACAAAATCCGCCGCCGAGGAACGAGCGCGAAAATCCACATAAAATAAAAAAACTGCCCTAAAGGCAGTTTCCTGGTGGGAGCAACAGGGCTCGAACCTGTGACCTCCTGCTTGTAAGGCAGATGCTCTCCCAGCTGAGCTATGCTCCCAAAAATTGGTGACCCCTAGGAGACTCGAACTCCTGTTACCGCCGTGAAAGGGCGATGTCTTAACCGCTTGACCAAGGGGCCTTCCGTGTGACATGTTATATAATACACAACCGGCAAAAGGTTGTCAAGAAATATTTTTCATTCTTCGCGATTTTTTCTCCGCGCCCCGCCCCTTCGGGCGCAAAAGGAGCGCCTGCTTTTGCGGCGCTCCCGGTATGCCCCTTCGGGGTGCTTATTTATTCCGTTTTTTCCGCGTCCGCCGCCTGCGGTTCCTCCTCCGCGGGCTGCTCTGTCGCCTGGGCGGGCGCTTCCTCCGCCTCTGCGCGGTCGGCTTTCTCCGGCTGCGCTTCCGGCGCGGCGGCGTCTGCCGCTTCCTCCGGCTGTGCGTCGGCTTCCGGTTCCGCAGCCGCCTGCACGCGGCGCTTCCGGCGCGAGATCAGCATCGCGCTGGCCATGCCCGCCACCAACAGCAGGCTGCCGCCCAGCACGCCCAGCATCACCATCAGAACCGCGTCGTCCTCCAGGATGCGCTCAAACACCGTCTTTTCCACCTCCGGCTCCGCGATCGCCGGGACATCCTGCGCCGGCTGTTCGGAGGCGAGCAGCAGCGCATACATTGCTTCGTTCACCCGCTGCAAGGTATTTTCCTGCAAGTCGAACTGGTACACGCCTGCCTTCTGCGTCGCCGTGTTGATCGCATAGAGGTAACAGAAATCCGCGTCCTCCGCGCTCCGCCACGCCGCGACCTTTTCCTCACCGATCACCTGTTCTCCCTGTTCATAGCCCTTCGGGAACTTCACATCCGCGTTCGGCTTCAGGATCACATAGGTATTGCCTCCGACGCTGAGCATCTGATAGGGATAGAACGCCTCATAGCCCTCGTAGACATAGAACTGCCCGTTCGCGCCCTCTGCATTGGTGAAGTATACCATCGTGAGGTCCAGACTCTCCCAAGAAGCCGCCTGGATCTCCTCCCCGTTATAGATCACGGTGCGCGTGGTGCATTCTTCCGGGAGTGTGACATTCTGAAGACTGCGCCACAAATACAGCGTGTCCTCTCCCACCTTGGTCTCCAGCGCCGTTTCCACATCCGTGGGCGTTTCCGGCTGCTGCGGGTCGGCCGAGGGCTCCGGCGTCACCGGATCCGGGGCCGGTGCGGGTGCTTCCTTTTCCTTGATCGTGAGGCTCTTGCTGGCCGTCGGCCCGCCCACCGTGTTGCCGTCCCAGTCGACGATGTCGCTTCCTGTGATGCTGAATTTTGCGCTGCCTACCGCCGTCGCGGTGAAGGTCAATGTGATGCTCAAGGTCGTCTTGCTGGTCGAGCTCGTTTCCAGCACAAGCGTTCCCTTGCCGCCCGCGACATTCGCGTCGCCGTCGCCGCTCGCGCCGGAATACTTGAGAAGCGAGGAATCGTAGGACACATACGCCTTGACCCCCGCGATATACGACCCGCCGCCGTTAAAGGAAAAAGTCGCCTTGACCGTCTTGCCCACCGTCACCGTCGACGCGCTGAGCGAAACGCCGGCGCTCCCCGCCGCCATCGCGGGCAGCGGCAGCATGCCTACCAATACCAAAACGGCCAGCAGGGCCAAGCCTTTCCATTTCTTCTGCATAGCAAACTCCCTTACTTTTGTGAGATTTTTTCCAGGTCCAGGAGGTGCTTGCGGATAAACACCATATCCGCCATCGTGATCTTCCCGTCCCGGTTGATGTCCGCCGCCGTCCGATAGATCTCCTCCAGCGAGGACAGTTCCAATAAATGCTTGCGCGTCAGCACAAGATCGGCAATGCTGATGCTCCCGTCACCGTTCGTGTCGCCATAGAGCACGACCTCGACCGTGCGGAAGGTGCTGCCGTCCGTCTTATAGATCTTCAATCGGTCGCCGGTCACGATCTTGCCGCTGTTCTTTTTCTGATCGGCAGCGTTGTATAGCTGCATATTCCCGGATTCCACCGAGATCTTTTTCAGGAAATCCGCCACGGAAACACCTTCCTCCACGCCGGAAAGATAGCTGTCTCCAAGCGTATAGCCCGTCGTGATCTTGGGCTCACCGGGCGTCGGCGTGGGGTCCGGCGTCGGCGTGGGATCCGGCGTCGGCTCCGGCTCCGTCCCCCGGTCCTCCGGCTTGGGCACCGCCTGGGCGGGCATGTCCTGATACACCGGAATCTTGAAGATCAGCGTCCCCTGCAGGATCTCCTGCGTATACGCCTTTTTCATGATCGAGGCCTCCGAAGCGGGCGCCTTGACATTGGACATATATTGGTGGTTGTACAGGTTCGCCCTGTTGGCGACATTGAATTTCTGGAAATAGATCGTGTCCTGTCCCTTGTTGATGTAGCTGCTCCCCAAAAACTTCGCACCGCCGCAGATCGCCTTATACTGGTTCGTCCACGGCCGGCCATATGACCCGGACTTGCTCGCATACTTCGCGCCGTTCAGGGTCGCGCCGCCCGTCGAGGTCGCAAACGCGCCGATGTTGAAGAAGTTATAATACCCTTCGTACCCCGCGACCGTCCCGTTGCCCAGCGCATTGCCCTTGGAGCCCTGCTCCTGCTTGGCGCGCGACGCCAGGTGATAGGGGCTGACGCCGGAGGCCTGTCCCGCCTCCAAAAAGGTCTTGGGATAGTTCTTCGTCTCCTTCGTGTCGGGGCAGGTATAGTCCCCAGCCATGAAGGTGTTTTTCAAAATCGCCGAGACGCCGCTTTCCGTATAGGCGCCTTCCGTATAGGAGAGGCTCTCGAACATGAAGATGCTCGGGTCGTTTAGGAAGTTTCGCGGGTCCATATAGTATTCGACCGCCGCCCGGGAGGCCGTGACCCAGGAATAGCCATCGCGGCCGATCTGCTTGCCGTTTTCGTCGACATCCGTGAGGTCGATATAGGCAGGATTGCTCGTGTAATAGACCATGTTCCGCCCGACCACCGTCTCGCCCGCGATGACTTCCGCCCAGCTGAGCCCCGTCTGCACCGCCCGGAATTGCCAAGAAGGATATTGCGTATGCAGCGCGATGAGCCCGGCAAAGTAGGTCTCCGGGAAGCCCTGCTGCCGCAGATAGGCGGTAAAGTCCTCGCTGCCGACCGTGACATATTCGGCAAACACATAGCCCGAAAGCTGTTTGCCGTCCTTGGTGCATTCCACCTGATACCAGAGCTTGCCGTTCGAGGCCGTCGCTTCGCCCAAGATATAGACGCCGTCGCCCGCCGCCAGCTTGACGATCGAGGCATATTCCGTCCCCGGTCCCTCGCGGAAGTTGACCGTCGCGTTGATCGTTCCCCATTTCTTTTCCTCGGCACGGACCGAAAGCGGCAGAAGCAGCGCCGCGCACAAAAACAGGCAGGCACAGCCGAAGGATATTCCCTGACGCAATGTTTTCATCTGCATCCCCTCATGTCCGGGACAGCGGCAAAACGCCGATACTCCCCCAGTTTCTTATCGTATTTTTTCTATCATACCTGTTCTTTCGCCGTTTTTCAATGCCGTGCCTGCGTTATTTACAAATTTCCCGCCGTTTGCGGCACAAAAAAAGAGCCGCTTGCGCGGCCCCCGGGTCAATTTTTCGGTTCTTCCGGATGCAGTTCTTCCTGCAAGGTCTCGTTTTCAAAGCCCTCGGTGCTCTCCTTCATAAAGATCACCTTGATCGTGTACAGCAAGAGCTTGAGGTCCAAAAGCAACGAATAGTTCTCGATGTAGTATAGATCCATGCGCACCTTGTCCTCAAAGCTGGTGTTGTATTTCCCGTACACCTGCGCATAGCCCGTGAGCCCCGCCTTAACCTTGGTGCGGTAGCGGAACTCCGGCATCATCTCCGTATAGGCATCGGCGTTTTCCAGGCGCTCCGCCCGCGGCCCGACGATGGACATATCGCCTCGCAGCACATTCAGAAGCTGCGGCAATTCGTCGATGCGCGTCGCGCGGATGAACTTGCCGATCGGCGTGATCCGCTTGTCCCCAGGCACGGTAAACTGCGCGCCGTCCTTTTCCGCGTCCACGATCATGCTGCGGAACTTGATGAGCGTGAATACCTCGTTATTGCGCGTATACCGCTTTTGGCGGAACATGACCGGGCCGCCGTCATAGAGCTTGATAAGCAGTGCCACAATGGCCAGCACCGGGGAAAGCACTGTAAGCGCCACGACAGAGATGAACACATCCGCCAGCCGCTTGATTGCCAATTGTTCCATGCTCACCGGGCGATTCTTACACAAAAGCGCCATCGTGTCCCCAATCTGCGTCACGGACGCGTTATTGAGCATGATGTCCTGCACGGTCGGAAGCAGGTACAACCGGCGGTTTTTTTCAAAGCAGTAGTTCAGAATCTTTTCGCGCTTTTCCTGCGCAATATCCCCCAGAATCACCGTGTCGTGGTGATCGATGGCGAAAAACATCTCCGCCTCTTCGGCCTGTTCATAGAGCACCTGCGAAATGTTGTACCGCTCCGGAATGCGCCGGAACTTGGCGATGATCTCTGCCTCCCACTTGCTGTTGGCGCAAATCACCACCGTGTTATACGCCGGGTTGAGGGAAAAATAGGTCTTGTTCGCCACGATATACAGGAGCATCCCCACCGCGAGCTGCACACCTAAGAGCGCAAAGAACGGCCAAACGACGAGCATCCCGCCCGAAGCCAGCACTAAAATAAAATAGGAAAGAATATCCGCCAGCACCGTCGTCAAGGCAAAGGAAAAGAGAAGCTCCTTGAGCCGAAGCACCCCCACCTGCTGACACCCATAGGAATTGAAAAGCAGCACAAAGATTGCGAGGTACACGAACGCCAGGATGAGCACGGTCGAGAGGTTTTCCATCATCGCCGGATAGCACAGCGCGATCATCCCCAAATAGGCCGCCATCGCCGAGAGGAGGATAAGCAGCTTTTCAAAGATCAAAATCCCCTTGCGAAAGTTTTGCGGCGTAAATTTTCCAAGAAACGACATGATAACTTACTCCTCAGTCTGTTTGGAAATGAAGTTCCAGGAATCCGCGCACATCTTGTCGATGCCGTATTGCGCACGCCAATGCAGCTCCCGCTCCGCCAGCGTCGGGTCGGCGTAACAAGCCGCCACATCGCCCGGCCGGCGGTCCGTGACCACATAGGGAACGCGTTTGCCGCTCGCCTGTTCAAAGGCATGCACGACTTCCAGCACGCTGTAGCCCTTGCCCGTCCCGAGGTTAAAGGCCGCCACACCCGCATGCGCCTGCATATATTCAAGCGCGTGGAGATGTCCCTCCGCCAGATCCTCCACATGGATGTAGTCGCGCACGCCCGTGCCGTCCGGCGTCGGATAATCCGCCCCATAGACCGAGAGCTTTTCAAGTGCGCCGCAGGCCACCTTACAGATATACGGCATCAGGTTGTTCGGGATCCCCTGCGGGTCCTCCCCGAGTAGCCCGCTTTCGTGCGCGCCGATTGGGTTGAAATAGCGCAGCAGCACGGCGCTCCACGCGGCATCCGCCCGGCAGAGGTCTGTTAAAATCTGCTCGATCATGTATTTCGTCCATCCATAGGGGTTTGTGCACCCGCCGAGCCGGGACGATTCCGTGAGCGGCATCTCGTTGTCCGCGCTGTACACCGTCGCGGAGGAGGAAAACAGGATCTTTCGCACTCCGTGCCGCTGCATCGCTTCCAACAGCACCAGCGTCCCCGTCAGGTTGTTGTCATAATACGCGAGCGGCTTGCGCACCGATTCGCCCACGGCCTTGAGCCCCGCGAAATGCAGAACCGCCTCGATCTCGTGCTCGGCAAAAATGCGCTCCATCGCCACTGCGTCGCAAATATCCGCTTCCACAAACGCCGGCGTCTTGCCCGTGATCTTTTGGAGGCTTTCCAGAACCTCCGGCTTGCTATTTACAAAATTATCGACGATCAGCACCTCATAGCCCGCCTGCATCAGCTGCACGCAGGTATGGCTCCCAATATAACCCGTGCCGCCAGTCACCAGTATCATAAATCTGCTCCTTTTCTTTCCTATCTTGCTGTCATTTCCCGGCGCCGCCCCCGGATATTTTCCGCGCAGAACACCGATTTTATAACGAGTATATAATAACACAATTTTCACGCGAATACGCAGGCAGCAAAGAATTTTTTGTAAACTTTCCCGATGTGCTTTGCAGCGTTCCCGTTCGATGTTATAATAAGGTTCGTATCTTCTACTTCCCTATGAAAGGAACCAAGTTTTATGGACAAAATGCAGTATATTTACCTGATCGCCATCATCGCGATCTTCGCCGTGACGAGCATTCTCTCGCAAAGAAAGCAGAAAAAGAGAATGGAGCAGCTTGCCGAAAGCCTCCGCGCCGGCGTCAAAGTGCGTACCGCCGGCGGCTTTATCGGGACGATCCTCGCCGTCAATGAAGACACCGTCGTGCTGGAGCTGAGCCCGGACAATGTGCGCGCGGAGCTTTTGAAAGCTGCGGTCGCCCCGCTGGAACAGCCGCTCAACCAACCTGCCGAGGACGAAGAACCGACCAAGTTAGAGGAAGCACCGAACACCCCCGCTGAGGACAACGCGGAAAGCAGCGAACCCAAGTCGGACGAACAGTAAGCCACAAAAAAAACAGCGGTTTTGCACCGCTGTTTTTTGTTGCCCGTTTGTTTTTCAGATCATCCAAGCCTTCAGGAATTCCGGCGCCGTTTCCGCTTCCGCGCTCACGCTCAAGACGGCGTGGATGTTGTTCTTGTCGCAGAATGCCGCGAATTTCTTGAAGAAATCCTCCGCCTCTGCCGGCTGCTTGCCGATGATTTTCAGGAAGGAATCGATGTACACCGCACCGATGTCGTAATTCTGCGAATACATGCCGCAGATGAACCCGAACAGCGCGTCCGCGCTGTCGATGCCGTATTCCGAAATATCCACAAAGCGCACACTGGTGGGCACTTCCCGCAAATATCTCGTATCATCATCCATAAATACGACGGCCCCCGCCGCGTTTTTCGCTTCCTCGGCGACCATCCCCAACAATTTTTTGGTTTTTCCGCTTCCCTTTGCAGCATAGATCAATTGGACCATTCTCATTTACCATCCCTTCATCGATTGCTGTATTTCGCCCTTTGCTCAGAAAGGGGAAAGGTTTATATATATATTCGCCGTTTCTCTCACAAATCCTTCTTTATTTTCATAATTGGTTTTGGCGCAGCGTTATATACCGTTGTATATGGCGGGACGGATGCCGTGAGCCAGACATTACCGCCGATCACGCTGCCGCGGCCGATCGTCACATCGCCGCCCAGGATTGTCGCGCCAGCATAGATGACAACATCGTCCTCGATGTTCGGATGCCGCTTGATCCCCTTGACCGGATTGCCCTCGGCGTCCAGCTCAAAGCTCTTCGCGCCGAGCGTCACGCCCTGGTAGAGCTTGACGCGGTCGCCGATCTCCGTCGTCTCGCCGATGACCACACCCGTCCCATGGTCAATGAAAAAACTCTGCCCGATCGTCGCACCGGGGTGGATATCGATCCCGGTGAGCTGATGTGCATACTCGCTCATGATCCGCGGCACCATCGGCACGCCGAGCAGCACCAGTTCGTGCGCAATACGGTAGATCGTCACTGCCTCCATCGAGGGATAGCTCAGCAGGATCTCGTCATAATTCTTGGCTGCCGGGTCGCCGTCATAGGCCGCCTTCATGTCCAACCCCAGCTTGGTGCGGATCTCGGGCAGCTTTTCCATAAAGCGCACCGAGACATCCGCCGCCCGCCGCCGGCATTCCCCGGCGTCGCACCCGCGGCGCTCCTGCTTGTTGCAGGAATTGATAAACATATCCTCCACGATGCCGTTCAGCTCCATCACGGCGGTGTTCAACCGGTCGAGCACGACCGCCGGGAGGTGGTCCGGCGTCGCGATCCCCCGCTCATACAGCGTCGGGAACAGCGCCGCCTTCAAGTGCTCGGCCAGCTCGATCACGCGCGCCTTCATGCCAAAGCCGCTGATGTTGTCGCGCAGCAGCTGCTTGGAATTGATCTCTACCAGCGCATCTGCCAGGTTTTGCGAGCGGTAGCGCATAAATTCTGTAATATTTCCCACGGAAAACCCCCGTACTCTTCAATTTTTTCGCTCTGCGAACTATATTTTTATTCTAAAATAAAGTATAATGAATGTCAAATACTTGCAGAGCCCAAAGGAGAAGACCGCTTTGCCTATCAATATCAACAAAAATCTGCCTGCCTATGCGACCCTGCGATCCGAAGGTATTTTCGTCATGGCCGATGAGCGAGCACAAAGCCAGGACATCCGCCCGCTGCGCATCGCCATCCTGAACCTGATGCCGACCAAGGTCGTCACGGAAACGCAGCTATTGCGCCTCATCGGCAACTCCCCCTTGCAGGTGGAGATCCTGCTGTTGCGCCCCCGGGAACATGTGTCCAAGAACACGCCCAAGAGCCACCTCGACGCCTTTTATCAGACCTTTGACGACATCCGGGACTCCTATCTGGACGGCCTCATCATCACGGGTGCGCCCGTGGAGACGCTGGAATTTTCCGAGGTGGACTACTGGGCGGAGCTTTCCGAGATCATGGAATGGAGCAAGAGCCATGTCTATTCCACGCTGCACATCTGCTGGGCCGCGCAGGCGGGGCTGTATTATCACTACGGCATCCCTAAAATCCCTACCCCGAAAAAGGTCTTCGGCGTGTTCGCGCATCAGGTTTTGGATCCCTCCACGCAATTGACGCGCGGGTTTGACGACCTATTCTATGCGCCGCATTCCCGGCATACCACCATCCCCTACGATGAGATCGAAAAGAACCCAGCCCTGCGCATCATCGCCGCGTCGCCGGAGGCGGGCGCCTACCTCATCTTTGCCAAGGAGGGGCGGCAGATCTTCGTGACCGGGCATGCGGAATACGACCGCGACACGCTGAAAAGCGAATATGACCGCGACATCGCCAAGGGCATGGACATGCAGATCCCCTGCAACTACTACCCCGGGGACGACCCCGCCAAGGCGCCCATCGTCCGTTGGCGCGGGCACGCCAACCTGCTCTTCAGCAATTGGCTCAACTACTATGTCTATCAGGAGACGCCCTACGACATTTCCGCCATCGCGTCGCACCATTGAGGGCTTTTTACGAGGAATCGCCCGATACTTCTTACAAAATGAAAAAACTCACCCGGCCTGCCCAAAAAGCAAGTTGGATGAGTTTTTTTAGATTTATCTTTGTTCTCGTCCGCTCATCTCGCGCAGGCGGTGCTGGATCTGCCGGGCGGTGGGCGTCGCCGCCAGCCCGCCCTCGCCCGTCTCGCGGAGCTTGCTGCTCATGAGCTGCGAGACCTCGTCCATCGCGCCGATCACTTCGTCCGGCGGGATGCGGCTCTCGATGCCGGCAAGCGCCATCTCTGCCGCCGCGATCGCGTTCATTGCCCCGGCCACATTGCGCTTGACGCAGGGAACCTCCACCAGCCCGGCCACCGGGTCGCAGGTCAGCCCCATCATATTCTTGAGGGCGATGGCACAGGCCTGCGCGCCCTCCTCCGGCGACCCGCCGTGCAAGTACACGAGCGCGGCCGCCGCCATGGCCGACGCCGCCCCGACCTCTGCCTGACAGCCGCCCTGCGCGCCGGAAATGCTCGCGCCGGACGCGATGATCTCTCCATACGCCGCCGCGACATACAGCGCCTCCAAAAACGCCTGCGGCTCCGCGCCAAAGGCATTCTCATAGGCCAGCAGCACCGCCGGGAGCACGCCGCACGAGCCCGCCGTCGGCGCCGCGACGATGCGCTTCATGCAGGCGTTGCATTCCGCTGTCACGAGCGCGATGCGCATGGCCTCCGTCACAAACCCGCTCGTCAGGGTATGCCCCGCCGCCTCCGCCCGGCGCATCTTTTCGCCGTCTCCGCCCGAAAGTCCGCTGCGCGAACGCTGCGCCGCGTCGTAATGCTGCACCGTCTGCCGCATGACCTGCCATACCCGGCGCATATAGGCAAGCGACTGCTCGCGCGTGATCTGCTGCGCGTGCATGTCCTCTTCCAGAATGTATTCCCAAAACTCCCTGTCCGTCTGCGCGGCATAGCCCTCTAGCAAGGCCTTCACACTGGTAAACGCCATGATCATTCCTCCGTATTCAAATAAGTGACCTTGAGGATCCCCGGCATCTGCTCGATCTCATAGATCGCATCCGCCGGGATCGCCTGGTCGGATTCCACGATCATAACAGCATAGCCGCCGCGGGCGCTCCGGTACAGCTGCATCGTCGCCAGATTGATGCCGCGCCGGGCCAGCAGCGCCGTCACCCCAGCCACATGCCCCGGTTCGTCGATGTTATGCACGACCAGCGTCGGCACATCGCCGTGGAAGTTCGCCTCAATCCCGTCGATCTTGCAGACGCGGATGACGCCGCCGCCCAGCGACTCCGCCTGGATCTCCAGGCTGCGCTGCCTACCCTGTACGAGGAGGACGACGGTGTTCGGGTGCGCATCCCGCAGGTGGATGTTCCGCCGCTCCACCTCAATGCCCAGCGCCTGCGCCAGCAGGAAGCTCTGCGGGAGGCGTTCGTCGTCCGGCCGCATCCCAAGCAGCCCGCCGACCAGCGCCTGCGGCGTCCCGTGCCCGTCGCCGGTCGAAGCGAACGACCCGTGCAGCCGCATTTCGATCCGCACCGGCTCCTCCCCCAGCAATTTCCGCGCGACATAGCCGATGCGCGCCGCCCCCGCCGTATGCGAGCTGGACGGCCCGATCATCACCGGCCCTACGATATCAAACAGGTTCATACTGCCTCCGCATCTCAAAAAAATAGGGACTGTAAGTTCGCCTCACAGACCCCATTGTCGTTTCTTCTGCTTTTATTATACGGAGACTTTCCCCCGCCGTCAAGCGGCTTTGCCGCAAATCAGAGTTTTTGCACCGGCCGGGTGATGCGCGCCGCCAGCACCGTCATATCGTCGCCGGCCACACCGCCGCCCGCGCGCTTTGCCGCGTCGAGGATGGCCTCTGCCGCCTCCTGCGCGTTGCGCAGCCTGCCCGCCCGGCGGATCGCCGCATGCAGCGCGTCGTCGCTGTCCTCCAGATCGGCGATCCCGTCGGTAAACATGAGGATGGTGTCCTCCGCCTGCAGCTTTGCCTCATAGAAAATCGGCTCGTATTCCTCCAAAATGCCCATGGGGAGACTGCCCGCCCGCAGCTTGCGCATGCCGCCCTCTCCCACCAGGTAGGAATGCGGCGCGCCGATCTTGATGAAGCGGGCTGTTCCCTGCACCAGGTCCAGCATCGCGAGGTCCATCGTCGAATAGATGTCGTCGCTGCTGCTCAGGATCAGCAGCTTGTTGAGCATCTCGATGATGTCCGCCTCCGCAAACCCCGCCTTATAGAAATCCTCCATGAGCGAGACCGCGAGCCGGCTTTCCCGGGCGGCGCGGCGGCCGCTGCCCATGCCGTCGCACAGGAGCAGCATATACCGCCCGTCCGCAAACGCTTCGTGCGAATAGGCATCGCCCGAGATGTCGCTGCCTGCCTTCGTCGCCGAGGCGACGCCGATCTGCACCGAAAATGCCCGCGCCGTCTCAAAGCTCAGCCGCCAGAGCTTCCCCTTGGCGTCCTGCCGCAGCGGCACACACACTCGGCGCATCGCCTGCCCGCAGGCCGTGGCGGCCGCCTGCATGGCGTTGTGTTCCGCCGCCTCCGGCCGGTTGGTCTTGAGCAGGATATCCACGCGCAGGATGCCGCGTTCCGCCGTCACCGAGACCTCCCGCACATCCAGCAGCAAGCGGTCGCATTCCCGGCGCACGGCCTCCTGCAGCTCCCGCGAAAAGCGCACATCCTTTTGGATGTCCTCCGCCAGGTTCGCGATCACACCGCTTGTCCCCTTCATCTGCAGGGCGATCGCCTCCCGGCTCCCCGCCAGGCGGCGTTCCCAATGGCTGTTGATCTCGAAATTCGCATAGACCTCGCACGCCCGGGCGAGCAGCTGCGGCACGCGCATGCACTTTTTGCCGAGCCGCCCCAGGTCCTTTTCCCGCAGGGTGTGCTTTTGCAGATAGACGGCATACAGCTTCTGCATCTGCTCATAGGTCGCGTCAAAATCCTCCTGCCAGCAGCTCTTATAGAACGCACAGCCCCGGCAGGCGACATCCGGGATGTTCGCGATGGTGTAGGAGATCTTCTGCGCCTTCTGCGGCTCCGCCGTCGCCTGTAAGAGCGCCGCGGCCTCCGCAAACACATCCGCCGCCTCGCTGAGCCGTCCAAAGGTCAGTTCCCGAAAGCGCTGCTGCTTGAGGCTCCATTCCTGTTCGTGCAGCATGTTCGCATCGACGCACTCGCCGAGCCGCCGCAGCAGGCGGGTGGGTAGCAGCAAAAAAAGCAGGCTCCCTACGCCAATGCAGAGGAGCGCCGGCACGGAGATCTGGCCATAGCCGATATACATCGTGCCCAGCGCGCCTGTAAACGCGCCGCCCAGCGCCGCTGCCCATTTGCCGTATCCCCGGCAGATGCCGGCCGCCATGCCTAGGATCGCCATATAGCCCATAAAGAGGCCGTCCGTCCCGGCGATCGTCCCCGCAAAGGCCGTCGTCGCCCCCGCGGCCGCGCCGATCGCCGCCCCGCCGGTATATCCCGCCGTCACCGCGATCATCGCGCACAACACCTCGCGCAGGTACACGCCCGCCACCGCGATATTGCCGAGCCCCAAAATGCAGATCAGCCCAAAGAAGCACAGGCTGATGAGCTGTTCATCGCTGTAGACACGGCTGCGTTCCTCGGGCTGCAAAGCGCCGAACGCCTTGTCCATCACAAAGATCATGAGCACCGTGATGAGCAGCTCCAGCGCAGACGCCGCCACGGAAAGCAGCATATTCCAGCGAAACACCAGCGTCGCCGCCGCATAGGAAAGAACGGCGATGCCGATGCTCACTAGGAAGCTCCGCGGGAGCTTCAGGCAGTCCGCCGCCAACAGCAGCCCCGCGCAGATCGCGATCACCGAAAAGCAATAGGCAGGCTGCTGCATTCCGGCCGCGTTGAGCGCCAATGCCGAAAAGACCCCGCCCATGGCCATATAGGGATTGACCGTCTTGGCGTTTCGGTGCGCCGCCAGCATATATGCCATGCCGAAGGGATAGATCACCTGTTCGATGTGCACCCTCCCGACCAGCAGGCCGCCCAAAAAGGCAGCCAGCATGCGAATGGCGCTGCTGCGCCCGATCCCCAAAGCGATCCGCTTTTGTTTTCTTTCTTCTCGCTGCATCCTTGCCCACCTGACCTCTTTCCGATTTTCCTGTCCCCATTACAGCATGGGGCCGTGGGCGAAAGATGTCGCCTGCTGCCTCCTTGTAAAATCGAACTTTTCCGCCCGTTTCGCCGCGTCAGCGGGAAAGCAGGCTGCCCGCGATCCGGTTCAGCTTCTGCCGCTGCTCCGCGTTCAGCATCGGCGATACCTGCGCAATGAAGTTCCGCATCGCTTCCGCGTCAAACGATCCGTCCCGGCGTCCGCGCTCCACCTCCTGATACAGCTGCGCCATCAGCTGCTCATCGCTCTGTCCCTGCAAACGCTCCGCCGTGCGCATCGCCGCCTGCACGCCGGCCTCCTGCGCATTCGCCGGTTTTTGCCCGCCGCGCTTGCCCGCCGCGAACCCTCGAAGATCCCGTTTTGCCATCTCATCCTCCCTCTATGCGTTCTTCCCTCCATTCCTATGCGCGCCCCCGCCTTTTTGTGCACGCTGCGTCGCCCTGCCGCATAGCTATATACAAAACTTCTGTTTTGAGGTACCGGTCTATGAAATATCCCCGCCGCGCGCCCGGCCCGCCGCCGCCCTGCGCAATCTCCTGCCAAAACGGCCCGCGCCCGGAATCTCCGCCGCGCTTTCCGGAGCCGGAGGAGCTCCGCTTCTCCCCCTCCCTACTCTACCTGCTCTCGCTAGTCTACCGCGACGGCTTTGTAGACCGGGCGACCTTCGGCATGCTGCGCGACATGCTTCCCTACCTCGGCCGGGAAGACGCCCGCGCCGCGCGCAGCCTCCTACAGGCAGGACACGCTGCGCGGGAGCTTACCGAGCTGCACGCACATGCCCGCCCACCCGAGGCGGCGCCGCCGCGCTGCTGGCTCACGCAGAGTGAACGCTTTTTAGGGCTGCTCGAGATATTGCAAAAATACGGCGGGCAGCAAAGTGCGCGCGCCTTTTCACAGCTCCGCCGCTATATCACACTGCGCGACAAGCTGCTCGGCATGCGCAGCGCCGGTGCAGGCGCCCTGCCGGACATCGCCGCCCTCCTGGACAATGGGAGCAGCGGCGCGGCCGCCCAGTTGCAGCAGGCGATGGCGATGGCCAATGCTGTCTCTGGCATGCAGGGGCAGGCCGGACTGCCGCAGATGATGCAGATGCTCTCGCAATTCTCGCACTGAGGATTGCCCGGCTGCTCACCGGAGGATGGAACGGCCGATCCCGACCGCGCTTTGGAGGATTTCGACCAGAGCCGCGCTTGGGAGAGGTTCCGTTTGCGGCCATGCCCAAAAAGTCCCGATTGGGAGCGTTCTTTGGGGGAGACTTCGATCGGGAGCGCATCTAGGCGTTGATCGCAAATGCCGCGTATCCTCCGTCACTTGCTTCTCGCCAAACATGCGCGCATTGTATGACATGGGATGCTAACGCCAATAGATACTTATAAAGCAAGAATGCGCGCCCGCTTCTTCCGATCGCCTCCGCTGCCGTGCTTTTGTCGCGCATCGTTTGCCAAAACTGTTCTCCTCTTTATGCCCGTGAGCCATGGTCCGCCACAAGATCCGTGAGAAAATCACACTTTTTTATCCTCCCTTCTCGCCATAGCGCCGGTGTCCAATCCAATGCGGATCCTCTTCCCGGTAAACGATTCCTTTCATCCGCAATGGCGCGCAAAGCAAAAAAGCAGGCAGCCCATCTTGGACTGCCTGCTTTGCCGTCTCTATCCTCTGTGTTTGCATGCCGCACCCCGCGGCGGCCATCCTTTCTTTATCCGCCAAAGCGGGCAAACTCAAAGCGCCTTGGCCGCGCGGATCGCGAGGCGCAGCGCCTGCTGCGTCGCCGCATAGCGCAGGGCGTCGCGATTGAGGCCGCTGTGTCCCGGCAAATACTTTTCCACATGCGTGTAATTCGGCGAATCCACTGCAATGTAGATGAGTCCGACCGGCTTTTCCGGCGTACCGCCGCCCGGTCCGGCGATGCCCGTGATGCCGATGCCGACCTCTGCGCCCGCGACACGGCGCGCGCCGCTGGCCATCTGCGCCGCCACCTCCGACGAAACCGCCCCAAGTGTATCCAGATCGCGCTCGGACACGCCCAGCACCTGCGCCTTCATCCGGTTTGCATAGGTGCACACGCCGAATTCAAACACCTCGGACGCGCCCGCGACATCCGTGATCCGCTTGGAAAGCAGGCCGCCGGTGCAGCTCTCCGCCGTCGCGATCTTGGCATGCTTTTGGCGGAGCAGCTCGACCAGCGCCGTCTCCTGATTTCCGATGTCCACACCGTAGACATACTCCCGTAGCTCGGCGCAGATGGCGTCGACCTCCGGCCGGATGAGCGCATCCGCCGCTTCCCGGGTCGGCGCGGCCGCCGTGATACGCAATTGCACCTCACCTTGCTTGGCATAGGGCGCGATTGTCGGATTCTTGCCTTTCTCCATCCGTTCCCGCAATCGGTATTCCACCGCGCTCTCGCCGATGCCGTGCAGGTGGATTGTGTGCGAGACCAGCACATGGTCCGCCCGCCGGGCAAGCCAGGGGCGCACCGACCTTTCAAACATCGTCTGCATCTCAAACGGTGGCCCGGGCAGCAGGATCGCCGCCTTGCCGTTCTTTTCCAGCGCCAGCCCTGGCGCCGTGCCCGCATCGTTTTTAAAAATCACAGCGTGTTCCGGCATTTCCGCCTGCTTTAAATTGTTCGGCGTCGCCTCCACGCCCTTGGCGGCAAAATAGGCCGCGATCCGCCGCGCCGATTCCTCGTCGAGGCGCATCTTTTCGCCGAAATAGGCAGCGACCGTTTCCTTGGTGAGGTCGTCATAGGTCGGGCCGAGGCCGCCGGTCATCACCACGAGGTCCGCCCGCGAAAACGCCTGTTCCAGTTCGCTCTTCAGCCGCGCGGGATTGTCCCCCACGACCGACTGGTGGTACACATCGATGCCCAGCGCCGCCAGCTCCTTCGCCAGATACGCCGCATTGGTATTTACAATATCGCCCAGGAGGATCTCCGTCCCCACGCATAGAATTTCCGCTTTGATCTGTTTCATAGAATTCCCTCCGCGCTTTATTGTACTACGCCGCCCGGCCTTTTTCCATCCCCTCCCCATAAAG
>CAKTFI010000018.1 GCA_934555865.1 uncultured Christensenellaceae bacterium
TCCGAACACAGAAGTTAAGCTCTTATACGCCGAAAGTACTTGGCTGGCAACGGCCTGGGAGGATAGGTAGCTGCCGGTACTAAATTTCCCTATAACCACGGGAACTCCTTCGCATAGCTTAGGAGTTTTCGTCGTTTATAGGGATTTTTTGTTTTTGCGCGGGATAGGGAATTGGGAAGCGGAAGTACTAGAAGTACTGATACAAGTGAAAAGGCACGACTTGTGTGTGAGGCAATGTAGTGTGTGATATTAGTGGAAAAGAAAGCAGACACTTCGAATAGTCGGACAATTTGGGGTGGAAGGAAAACGGGCACTTCGGATGATCAGATAATTCGAGTAGGAAGGGCAAGTGGGTGCTCTGGGCAGTTGGATAATTCAGGATGGAAGAGAAATCAGATGCTTTGGGGAGTTTGTTTCGGCTAGCTCGACAATTCGAGCGGGAAGAGAAATAAAAGGAAAAGCGAAAAAGGCGAAGTAAGGGAGTGTGAAGGCCTGGGGCCACTTTTGGGAAGGAAGGTCGCTCTTTGAACGACAGATGGATTGCTCTATTTTTGATTTGTGTCTGCCAAACGCATCTCCTCAATTTTTTGCACACTATTTTCGGCGGAACTTTCCTGTTTTGCCGCCTTTTTTTGCTTTTTACTTGTCGCAGGATTGCTGGCAGGGTATAATTTTAGAAGAAGCGGGAGAGGATGCGCTTGTGCGGACAGACCGCTGCGCGGGAAGGTATTTTTCTGTGGTCGTGCGCCCGCAAAGCGATGCGAAGCAAAGGCGGCGCGATCGGAGCGATGAGATTTAGAGAGCCTTGCCGCGGGATGAGCGGAGGCCGGAAAAGAGGGGCACGCCCGTAAAAATAGTACGGCAGCCTGCCCCAAAAGAACTAGCAATACAGAGGAATGGCGTTATGCAGGGAAAATTCATTACATTGGAAGGCGTTGACGGCTGCGGGAAATCCACGCAGCTGTGCCTGGCGGAGGCATATCTGCGGGAGAAGGGCTGCGATGTCCTCCTGACGCGCGAGCCGGGCGGCCCCGCGATCTCGGAACAGATCCGCGCGATGCTGCTCGACCCGGAAAACCGGACGATGTGCGACGAGGCGGAGGCGCTCCTCTATGCGGCGGCGCGCGTGCAGCACCTGCGCGAGACGATCCTGCCGGCGCTGGCGGCGGGGAAGGTCGTGCTGTGCGACCGGTTTTTGGATTCCAGCATCGCCTATCAGGGCTATGGCCGCGAACTCGGCGAGGAGTATATCCTCTCCATTAACGCCTTTGCCGCGGCGCATCAGCCCGACCTCACGATCTACCTGCGGTATGCGCCGGAGGCGGCGCGGGCGCGCATTGCCGGCCGCCCGGCCGACCGCTTGGAGCAGCAGGGCGATCCCTTCTTTGCGCGCGTGCATGCGGGCTATGAGCGGATCGCGGCGCAGGACCCGGCGCGGGTCGCAGCGATCGACGCCGGGGACACGGTGGAGGCGATCCAACGCAAAATCGCGGTGCGCCTGGACGCGCTGCTCGGCCGATGACGGCGCTGTACCGGGCGCGGGATTTTTTGATGCAGAGCGCGGCCGCGCCGCTTTCGGCCTATCTTCTCTGCGCGCGCGGGGCGGAGGACGCCGTGCAGGCGGGGCGGGAATTCGCACAGCGCATATTTTGTGAGACGCACACCGCCTGTGGGCATTGCCTGGCTTGCCGCAAGTTCGCAGCGGGCAATCAGCCGGACTATCTGGAAATCACGGCGGCGGATCAGATCCGCATCGGCGAGGTGCGGCGCATCCCGGAATTCCTGGCGAGCGCCTCCTATGCGGGCGGGTACCGATGCATCCACATCGCCTATGCCTCGCGCCTGACCGAGCAGGCGCAGAACTATCTGCTGAAGACGATCGAGGAGCCGCCCGCGGGCGTGGTGTTCCTGCTCTCGCTTGACAACAAACAGAAGATCCTCGCGACCATCCGTTCGCGGTGCATGGAGGTCGCGTTGGAGCCGCAGCCGCGGGAAGAGATCGCGGCGATGTTACAGAGAGAGGGCGTCCCGGCGGGGCAGGCGGCCTATGCCGCGGCGTGGTCGGGCGGATCCCCGGCAGAGGCGCGGCGCATCGCGGCGGACGCGGAGCTTTCGGACATCCGCGCGCATGCGGAGGCGATCGCGGTGCGGCTCGCGACCAAGCGCCGTCCGTCCATGTTTTTGCTGGAGCAGGACTTTTCCGCAGCCGGAAAGCGGCTGGGAGAGCTTTTGTATGCCCTCTCGTCGCTGTTTGCGGACGCGGCGGTCTGGCCAGGGGGGGCGGCGCTCCTTGCCAATCCGGACAGGCAGCAGACGGTCGCCCTGCTCGCGCAGCGTTTTACATTGCGGCAAATACAGCGTATAATGGAACTGTTGAATCAGCGCGCGGAGACCAAGCAGCGCTTCCCGCAATTTCGGGACGACTTGCTCCAAAAGAGCCTGATTTTTGATATATTGGAGGTAATGGCGTGATCGATGTCATTGGAGTACGGTTTAAAAAAGCCAGTAAGATATATTATTTCGACCCGCAGCAGATCTCTTTGGAGGTCGGCGACGGGGTTATTGTAGAGACGAGCAAGGGCGTGGAATACGGCGAGGTGGTCATTGGCCGCCGGCAGGTGGAGGACGGCGAGGTGACGCGCCCCCTGAAGCCGATCATCCGCAAGGCGACGCCTCGCGACCGGGAAAAGCTGGAGGAGAACCACCAGAAGGAAAAGCGGGCGTTTGCCATCTGCCGCGAAAAGATCGAAAAGCACAAGCTGGACATGAAGCTCATCTCGGTGGAATACACCTTTGACGGCAGCAAGATCATCTTTTCCTTTACGGCAGAGGGTCGGGTGGACTTCCGCGAGCTGGTCAAGGACCTGGCGTCGGTGTTCAAGACGCGCATCGAGCTGCGGCAGATCGGCGTGCGGGACGAGACCAAGATGATCGGCGGGTTGGGGCCGTGCGGCCGACCGGCGTGCTGTTCCGTGTTTTTGGGCGATTTCCAGCCGGTGTCCATCAAGATGGCCAAGGAGCAGAACCTCTCGCTCTCGCCCACCAAGATCAGCGGCCTGTGCGGGCGGCTCATGTGCTGCCTCAATTATGAGCAGGCGTATTACGAGGAGCTGCGCGCCATCCTGCCGCGCGTCGGGGCTGAGGTCAAGACGCCGGACGGCGTAGGCATCGTCATGGACACGAACGCCGTGCGGCAGCTTGTGAAGGTCAAGGTAGAGACGGCAGAGGGTGAGGCGGAGCTGCACGAGTACCCGGTGGGCGACATCACGGTGCTGCGCAAGGCGGCGCGGCGGCCCCGCCCCAATGCGGAAAAGCAGGGTGAGGCGAAGCCGGACGCGCCGGAGGAGGCGGCCGGGGAAGAGAAGCCGCAGAGCCCTCGCCGAGAAGCTCGAAATGGCGAACCGCGGGAAGCCCGTGAAGGTGAGCCGGGCGCGAAGCAGGGCGGAAACGGAGGACGCAATCGGCCGCGCGGCGGCGAAGGGCGCGGCAAGAATCGCGGCGGACGCGGCAGAAACCGCGCGGAGCAGGGCGAGGCGGCAAACGCCGAGGGACAGCGTTCGAGTCAGCCGCGGCAGGAAGGCAAGCGCGGCGAAGCCCGAAACGGTGAACCGCGGGAGGCCCGCGAGGGTGAGTCGGCTGCGAAGCAGGGCGGAAACGGCGGGCGCAACCGGCCGCGCGGCGGCGAAGGGCGCGGTAAGAGCCGCGGCGGACGCGGCAGAAACCGCGCGGAGCAGGGCGAGGCGATGAGCCCCGAGGGGCAGCGTCCGAACCGGCCGCGACAGGAGAATCGGCGCGGCGAGCCCCGGAATAACGGCGAGCCGCGGAACAATAACAATGAGCCGGGTGCGAAGCGAGCGGAGCCCGGCAATCGCGTGGAACAGCCCTCCTCCGGCGGCCAGGCAGAATAAGCCGGGCGAGCCGGGGGCAACCGGCCGCGGCAGGAAGGTAAGCGCGGCGAAGCCCGAAATGGCGAACCGTGGGAGCCCCGCGAAGGCGAGCTGGGCGTGGAGCAGGGAGAAATGGCAGTTCCCGAGGGGCAGTGGGCTCAGAAGGGCGATTTCGTAAAAGAATGCATAAAAATGCCGGGGTACTATTGCAATTTAAAGAAACCATGTTAAAATAAAAGCGTCTAAAAGAAGGAGGTATTTGAACATGGCATATAAAATTACGGATGAATGCATCTCCTGCGGGAGCTGCGCAGCAGAATGCCCGGCAAACGCGATCTCGGAAGGTGAAAGCACCTATGTGATCGACCCGGATCTGTGCCTGGAATGCGGCGCGTGCGCATCGGTCTGCCCGAACGATGCAATCGAGGAGGGCTAAGTCCCGCCTGCACATCCCTGCCGGTCCGGCGGGGGACGCATCCGAAAGGAAGCTCATTTTCGAGAAGGCCCGGCGCGGCGAAAGTCACGCCGGGCCTTTTGCATCTGCGGGCGGGTGGACGCCTGCCGGAAAACAGAGTGCCGGGGAGAAGGAAGATGGCGAACAACGAATACGACAACGCGGACTTTTTTGATGAATATGCCGGAATGGCGCGCAGCTGGCAGGGGCTTTCCGGCGCGGGCGAGCAGGTGGTCGACCTGCAATTTGCGGGCCTGCGGCTCATCCAGAGCGACAAGGCGCTGAAGTTCGGGACGGACAGCGTGCTGTTGTCCTCCTTCATCCGCCTCGGGGCGCGGGAGAGGCTCGTCGACCTCGGCACGGGCACGGGAATCTTGCCGGTGCTGCTCTCGGGGCGGGTGCGCGCGCCCATGGTGGGCATCGAGCTGCAGCACGAGGCGGCGGAGCTGGCGCGGCGCAATGTGGCCCTAAATGGGCTTTCAAATGTGCGCATCGTGGAGGGCGACCTCCGGGAGGCGCGCGCGCTCGCGGGGGCGGCGGAGGTCGTGTGCGCCAACCCGCCCTATGACCGGCCGGACGCCGGGGCGATGCGCGAGAGCGAGGCCGTGCGCCTGTCGCGCTATGAGATCGCCTGCACGCTGGAGGATGTCGTGCAGAGCGCGGCGGGGATCCTCTCCACCGGCGGGCGGTTTTATATGGTGCACCGCGCCGCGCGGCTGGCGGAGATCCTGTACTGCCTGAAATGCCACCGGCTGGAGCCCAAGGCCGTGCGCGCGGTGTGCAAGCGCGCGGAGGCAGAGCCGCGCTATGTCCTGGTGCAGGCGAACAAGGACGCGGCCGCGGGCATGCGGCTGTTGCCGTCGCTCGTACTGTACGGGCCGGACGGCGCGTATACGCCGGAGCTGCGGCGCATCTATCATATGGAGGAATGAATGGGACAGGGGAGACTATACATCGTGTCGACGCCGATCGGCAATCTGGAGGACATGACGGTGCGCGCCGCGCGCATCCTGGGCGAGGTGGACTGCATCGCGGCGGAGGACACGCGGCACACGGCGCAGCTATTGAACAACCTGGGGATCAAGAACCGGCTGGTGAGCTTTCACGAGCATTCCCGTCCGGAGCGCGCGCAGGAGCTTGTGGACAGACTGCTTGCGGGGGAGGACATTGCGCTGGTGACGGACGCGGGCACGCCCATCATCTCCGACCCGGGCGAGCCGCTCACCAAGCTGGCGGCGGCGCAGGGCATCGAGATCCTGAGCGTCCCGGGGCCGTGCGCGGCCATCGCGGCCCTCACGGTGTCGGCGCTGGACGCGGGCAAGTTCGTGTTCGAGGGCTTCCTCCCGCGGGACAAGACGCGCGCCGAGGCCCTCCGTCGGGCAACGGCGCACCCGTATACGACGATTTTGTACGAAAGCCCGCACCAGCTCCTGCGCACGCTGGAGGAATTGGCGGCGGTCTGCCCCGACCGGCAGATGGCGGTGTGCAAGGAGCTCACCAAGATCCACGAGCAGGTGTTCCGCGGGACGGCGGCAGAGCTGTTTCAAGAGAGCGCGGCCTGGGAGGTGCGGGGGGAATATATCCTGCTCCTCGCGGGGGCGCCGGAAGAGCGGGCGGAGGTGACGGACGAGCAGATCCTCCGCCTCGCCCGGGAATTGGCGGCCCAGGGTCTGCGCAGCCGGGAGGTCGCGCGCGAGGCGGCGGCGCGGCTGCAGGTCGGCCGGAACCGCGTGTACAGCCTGCTGATGGCGGAAAAGGAATAAAGAAAGGCGCAAAAAAAGAGCATCCGCGGCGGATGCTCTTTTTGTATGGCATAGCAGCGCCCCTCCCGGCATAGGATAGGCTTACAGCTCCCCCTGTAATTTGTGGATGCAGGACTTGCAGACGCTCTTGCCTTCAAAATCCTTGAGCTCTTCGGTGGAGCCGCAGAAAATGCAGTTGGGGAGATATTTTTTGAGGACGATCGAGTCATTTTCCACAAAAATTTCCAGCGCATCCTTACAGGCAATGCCCATAGTGCGGCGCAGCTCGATCGGAAGGACGATACGACCCAGGGAATCCAAGGGGCGGACAATACCTGTCGATTTCATAGAGGACCTCCAAAATAAGATGTATTTAGAAAGATTATACAATAATTAGTGCGTAGATACAAGAAAATTATAAAAATGTTACAAAATGCGATTGTTTTACAAAAATAATAAGTAAATATTACGAAAGCGCAACGAAAATGTGACAATTTTGGAATAAATTGGGAGGACGTGCGGATGGCCACGGGAATTTGGGCGGGGATGCTGCTCTTGGGGGCGCTGCTCGGCGCGGTGCACGGGCAGGGCGAGGCGGTGTGGGCGGCGGCCCTCGCCGGGGCCGGGGAGGCGGTGACGGTCGCGGGGTCGCTTCTTGGGAATTCCTGCTTTTTCCTCGGGTGGATGCGGCTGGCCGAGGCCTGCGGCCTGGCGGAACGGCTGGGGCGCGCGTTTCAAAGGCCGCTTGGGCGGCTGTTCCCGGCGGTGCGGGGGCAGGAGGCGCTGTCGCCCATGGCGATGAACCTGGCGGCCAACCTGCTTGGCATGGGCAACGCGGCGACGCCGTTTGGGCTAGAGGCGATGGCGGCGCTGGCGCGGCAGAATCGGACGCCCGGCCGGGCGAGCGGGGAAATGTGCCTGTTCGTGCTCTTGAACACGGCCGGGGTGTGCCTCGCACCGACCAACATCCTCTCCCTGCGCGCGGCGGCCGGGGCGGTGGACGGGGCGGGCATCGTGCTCGGCGGCCTGTGCGTGGGGCTGGCCGGGGCGGCGGTGTCGGTGGGCGGCGGATGGCTGCTCGGGCGGCGCGGATGAGCGCGGCGCTGGCCAAGATCCCGGGCGCGGTGATGCTGCTCTTTCTCTGCGCGGCGCTGATGCTGGCGCTCGGGCGGCGGGTGGATGCCTACCAAAGCTTTACCGAGGGGGCGCGCCGGGGCGTGGGCATGGCGGTGCGCACGCTGCCGCACATGGTGGCGATGCTCGCGGCGGCGCGCGTGTTCGAGGCGGGCGGCGGGTTTGCCCTGCTGGAGCGGGCGTTCGGCTTCCTGCTCGGCCCGCTCGGCATCCCGGCGGCGATGCTGCCGCTCGCGCTCATCCGCCCGGTGTCGGGCAGCGGGGCGATGGGGGTGCTGGCAGGCATCCTCGCGGCCTTTGGGCCGCATTCGCCGGAGGGCTATGCCGCGAGCCTGTATATGATGGGCACGGAGACGACGATCTATGTCGCGTCGCTGTATTTCGGCAGCGTTGGGGTCCCAAAAACGCGATACACCCTCCCCCTCGCGCTGGCGGCGGACGCGGTGCGGCTTTGGCTGTGCTGCCTGCTGGCCAACCGCCTCGCCTGAAGCGAAATCGCACGCAAGCCTTGAAGCGGCGCTGGATTTGCGCTATAATCGGTATACTTGGTTTTTACCGAAAATACAAAAGGAGGGTACTATGAGCAAACCTACATTTTACATCACGACGCCCATCTATTATCCGAGCGATAATCTGCACATCGGCCATGCCTATTGCACCGTGGCGGCGGATGCGATGGCCCGCTTCAAACGGCAGACAGGCTATGATGTCATGTTTCTCACGGGGACAGACGAACACGGACAAAAAATCGAAAAGAAAGCGGCCGATGCGGGCATGTCGCCCAAGCAGTATGTAGACCATATTGTCGACGGCGTGCAGAAGCTTTGGAAGCTCATGAACATCTCCAACGACGACTTTATCCGCACGACCGAGCCGCGGCACGAGAAGGCGGTGCAGAAGATCTTCCAACAGCTCTACGACCAGGGCGACATCTATAAGGGCGAATACGAGGGGTGGTACTGCACCCCGTGCGAGTCCTTCTGGCTCGACCGGCAGCTGAAGGACGGCAAGTGTCCGGACTGCGGCCGCCCGGTGCAGAAGGCGAAGGAGGAGAGCTATTTCTTCCGCCTGTCCAAATACGCGCCGCGCATCATCGAGCACATCAAGACGCACCCGGACTTCATCCAGCCGGTTTCGCGCGCGAACGAGATGCTGCAGAACTTCCTGCTCCCGGGGCTCGAAGACCTCGCCGTTTCGCGGACCTCGTTTTCGTGGGGCATCCCGGTGCCGTTTGACGAAAAGCATGTCATCTATGTCTGGATCGACGCGCTCACGAACTATATCACCGCGCTCGGCTATGACAGCGAGGACGACAGCAAGTACCAAAAGTATTGGCCGGCGGACATCCACCTCGTGGGCAAGGAGATCATCCGCTTCCACACCATCATCTGGCCGGCGATGCTCATGGCGCTCGGGCTGCCGCTGCCGAAGCAGGTATACGGCCACGGCTGGGTCGTGCTGGACGGCGGCAAGATGAGCAAGTCCAAGGGCAATGTGGTCGACCCGGTCATGCTGGCTGAGCGCTACGGCGTGGACGCGCTGCGGTACTTCCTGCTGCGCGACATGCCGCTTGGGCAGGACAGCCTGTTTTCCAACGAGATTCTCATCAACCGCATCAATTCCGACCTTGCAAACGACCTCGGCAACCTGCTTTCCCGAAGCCTTAGTATGGCGGAAAAGTACTTCGGCGGCGTGGTGCCCGCCCCGGGCGCAGAGGTCCCGGCGGAGGACGAACCGATCCTGTCGCTCGCACGGGCGCTGCCGGGTGAATTGGAGGCGCGCATGAACGGGCTTCGGCTCGCGGACGCGCTGGCGCTCATCTTCGAATACACGGGCGCGCTCAACAAGTATATCGATGTGACGGCGCCGTGGATCCTCGCGAAGGACGAGGAAACGAAGCCGCGCCTCGCGACGGTGATCTACAACCTGCTGGAGGGCTTGCGCATCGTGGGTGTCGCGCTGTCGAGCTTCCTGCCCGAGACGGCGGAGGCCATGCGAACTCAGCTCGGCGTGCCGGAGGAGGCCTACACCTGGCAGAGCATCCTCTCCTACGGCGGCCTGCCGGTGGGCACGGTGCTTCGGAAGGGTGCGGCGCTCTTCCCGCGCATCGATGTGAAAAAGGAATTGGCGGAGCTTTCTGAGATCGAGGCAGCGGCCAAGGCGGCGGCCGAGGCGGCGAACAAGCCCGCGATGCTGCCCGTAAAGCCGGAGGTCACGATTGACGAGGTGGACAAGCTCGACCTGCGCACGGCCAAGGTGATCGCGGCCGAGGAGGTCAAAAAGAGCGACAAGCTTTTAAAGCTCACTCTGCAGATGGGCGACGAGCAGCGCACGATCGTCTCTGGCATCCGCCCCAAGTATTCGGCGGAGCAGATGGTCGGGCGGACGATTGTCATCGTCGCGAACCTGAAGCCGGCGAAGATCCGCGGCGTCGAGTCGCAGGGCATGATCCTCGCGGTGGGCGACGAGGGCGTGGACGCGCTGCTCTCGACGGATGTGCCGGTGGAAAGCGGCGTGAGCGTGCACTGATGCGGCTCATCGATTCGCACGCGCACCTCTTGTCGGCGGCGTTTGACGACGACCGGGCGGCGGTGCTGGCCGCGCTTTCCCTGGAAATGGAGGCGGTCGTGGAATGCGCCTCCGCGCCGGAGGACTTTCCGCGCATCCGGGAGCTCACACAGGCATGGCCGTTCCTATACGGTGCGGTGGGCGTGCATCCGGAGGAAATTGACCGCTGGGACGCCGCTGCGGCGGAAACGGTGGCCGCGGCGCTGGCGGGCGAGGGAATCGTCGCGGTGGGCGAAGTGGGCTTGGATTACCACTGGGCGCCCGAGACGGCGGCAAGGCAGAAGGAGGCGCTGGCCGTGCAGATCGAGCTGGCGCGGCAGGCGGACAAGCCGGTGATTTTGCACAATCGCGAGGCGACGGCGGACCTGTACGACCTCCTGCGCGCGCACAGGGGCGTGCGGGGCGTGGTGCACTGCTTTTCGGACGGCGTGGAGGTCGCCCGGCAGGCGCTGGACCTCGGGTACTACCTCGGCATCGGCGGCGTGCTGACCTTCAAAAAGCCGGGCCCCGTGCGCGAGGCGGCGGCCTATGCGCCGTTGGACCGCATTCTGCTGGAGACGGACTGCCCCTACCTCGCGCCCGTCCCCAACCGCGGTAAGCGCAACCGGCCGGACTATGTGCGGTATACGGCGGCGGTGCTGGCGGAGATCCGCGGCATCCCGGCGGAGGAGGTCATCCGCGCGGTCAACGCCAATGCGCGGCGGCTGTTTGCCCTGCCGGAGGCGGCGGAGGATCGATAAAGCGAAAAACAAAAACGGAACCTTCAAAAAGGTTCCGTTTTTTGTAGCACGAAAAGCCACGATGGAAATGCCTTGAGAAAGGTGGGGCGGCAGGCGGGCGAGGGGGAAAACCTTTTCGCTGGCGTTCTGTCAGGGTATTCCAATTGGGAAGAAATCCCGCTGGTGGGTCGATCGTATCTTTATGCCGTTCCATGTTAGCCCAATAGCCGCATGAGCGCGTAGGCCGCAAAGCCCGCGTAGTTGGCGACGACAAAGCCGAAGATGGAAAAGAGCAGCCCTACGGCGATGACATCGCGGTTCTTCATGAACTGCGCGAGCGGCGGGATGAACGCGGGGCTGAAGATGGCGGCGGCCGAGGTGATGAGCGCCGTGTCGGCGTCGATGCGGAACAGGCGGCACAGCAGGAGGTGCAGCACGGCCGCGGCGAGCTGGATGAACAGCATGAGGAGCATGAGGTCGACCGGGCCGGCCTCGGCATCCGGCGACAGGTGGAACATCGCGCCGATGGCCACGCAGAACATGTCGATCAGGTATTGCCCGGTGGCGTAGGAGCCGCTGCTCTGCCGGACGCGCGGGATGAACGAGCAGGCGATGGACAGGCTCGTGATGCACAGCATCTCGAGCACAGCGTCCTTGGTGTTGCCCGTGCAGAGGTAGGAAATGCCCATGGAGGCGAGCACGATGCCGACGGCCAGCGCGATCATGGGCAGGCGCTCGCGCAGCAGGGAGAGGCGGAAGCGCTGCATTCCGGCGTGCATGGTATCTGCCAGGTCCTGTTCCGCGGCGGAGGCGTCGCTTTTCTGGTATTGGGGCAAGAAACGCCGCGCGAGCGGCGGGAGGACGAGCGCCGCAATGCCGAGATAGACCGTCCCCGCGACGATGTAGGCCGTGTTGAGCAGCGTGAGCGTGTCGCCCGGCAGCCCCACGGCATTGCCCACCGCGGCCATGTTCACGAGCCCGCCCACGAACAGCCCGGTTAGGCTGGCGTCGATGGCGGCGGAATCCGCTCCGATGCAGGAAGAAAACAGCAGGTGCGCACCCACGCTGACCGCGACGACGCAGACGCAGATGAGCACGAACGACCGCACGGCGGGCTTGGCGAGGTGCCGCATGGCGCGAAAGTCCAGGCTGAACAGCAAGAACGGGATGGCGAGGCTCACGCAGGCGTCGGAAATGCGCGAGGCGGGCGCGGAATCCGGGAGCACGAAGGAGAGGGCGATGCCGCCGGTAAAGCAGAGCAGCGACGGCCCCAAAAAACCCAGCGGGCGGAAGCGCGCGCACAGCCGGTAGGCCAACCACGGCAGCAGCGCAATGAGCGCAAGGGAAAGAAGAAAATGCCAGATATTCATAGAAAACCGCCTTCGAAAAAATTCCTTCCTGGTATCCTATTATTATATAGAAAGAATGCGCGCGGTGCAAATAAAAACGAACGGCGGAGGGGGCGAAACGGCGCTTGCCAATGGCAGAAACGGGCGGAGAGCGACTGCCGATAGGGAACGGCAGAAAGGGTGCAGAGGAATGGGCCACAGGCGAGGCGGTCGGGACGGGCAGCCGATGGGGAAGGGGCGTCATTGCGGATGTGGTCTTAGGCGAAACAAGGCAAGAGAGCGCCTGCTGCCCCCGGCCGCGAGGGAAAATTTGCAAAAGACCTTGACCTAAACCAAGCTTTAGGATATATACTTAAAAAGAAAATCGGCGGGCGGATGGAAAACGTGCCGAGCCAAAAAGTGTGAAACCGCGTATCGCGGCGGCATAAATTTTTATCATATGAGGATTTGTATGGAAACGGTATGGAAGATCTTAGAGCTGGTGCTGCCAGTATTGGTCATGATTTTCATCGGGCAGCTGTGCAAGCTGCGCGGGTCGATCTCGCAGGAGACGGTGAACGGCATGAAGAACCTGATCTGCAACTACTTTTTGCCGATCACGCTGTTCTATTCGCTCGCCACGGTGGAGCTCTCGGTGCAGATGCTGCTCATCCTGCTGGTCGGGCTGGTCATGAATTCGACGGCGTTCGGGCTGGGATTCCTGTTCAAACGGCTGTTTCGGATCGACAATCGCTACTTCCCCTACCTGCTCGCAGGCTATGAGGTGGGGCTTTTGGGCATGGCGCTGTTCCCGCTGCTCTATGGACAAGAGGGGCTTGGCTACCTCGCGTCGCTGGACCTCGCAAACTGCTTTTTCTTCTTCTTCATCCTGCTCCCCTCCATGCAGGCCAGCGGCGGGGCGCAGAAGCAGAGCTTTGCGGACAAGATGAAGTCCATCCTGCGCGTGCCCTCGGTCATCGGGTGCATTTTGGGCGTCCTCTTAAATGCGACGGGCGTCGCGGGGTGGGTGTTTTCCTCGGCGCTCGGGCCGACGGTCAAGGCGGCCATCTCGCTTGCGACGCAGGCGTCCACGCCGCTTGTGCTCATCGTCGTGGGATATGGATTGTCGTTCAACAAAAAGATCATGGGCATGGTGCTAAAGACCTGCTCGCTGCGCGTGGTGGGCATGGCGATCGTGTGCGGCGTGTCGCTTGCGCTGTTCCGCCTGCTCGGCGTTTCGAGCCCGCTTGCGGCCTATGCGTCCATCTTCATGTGCTCGCTGTCCGCGCCGTATGCCTGTTCCATGTACGCAACGGACGAGACGCAGCAGGAATACATCAGCACGCAGCTGAGCCTGTATGTGGTGGTGACGATTTTGGTATTCACGCTCTTAAGCATCTTTGGATGAGGGAGCGGTATACAGGAATAGAAAATGGAGGGAAAGAGTATGGCAAAGAAATTGGTGGCGTATTTTACGGCCAGCGGCGGCGGGGTGACGCGGCGCGCGGCGGAGGCTCTTGCGGCGGCGGCGGGTGCGGATCTCGTGGAAATCGCGCCGGTGGAGGCATACACGGCGGAGGATCTCGACTGGAGGGACGAACACAGCCGCAGCAGCCTGGAACACAAGGACGCGGCCTCGCGCCCGGCGATCCGGCAGGCGGCGAATACGGACGGGTATGACACGATCTTTGTTGGCTTCCCGATCTGGTGGTACACCGCGCCGCAGATCATCCGGACCTACCTCGAGAGCGGCGATTTTGCGGGCAAGACGGTCGTGCCCTTCGCGACCTCGGGCGGCAGCGGACTCGGCGGCACGGTGGAGGACCTCCGGCCGAGCGCGCCGGCGGCGAATTGGAAGCCGGGCCGGATGCTGAACGGCCGCCTGGACGCGGCAGAGCTCAAGGCATGGGCGGAGGAACAATAACGGCGGAAGGCGTCGGCGGGCGAAAGCCCCCGGCGCTTTTTTTAGCGCAGCCGGAAAATTCCCCAAATGCGCTGCGCCATGCGCGCGAAAATCTGCTATAATAAAAGGGAATTGTAAAATGCATGTAAAATTTGAAATGAGTAAGGAGGAACCCCTCATGGATCAATTGCAACAACGGATCGCGGCGCTGCTGCCGCGGGATTCCATCGGACGGCGGGACCTGCTCCCGGTGCTGTCCGACCGGGCGCTTTCGGGGGAGATCGCGAAAAAACTGGTTGCGCCGTTTGCGGGCAAGGCAGAGGTCGTCGTCGCGCCGGAGGCGCTCGGATGGCTGCTCGGCGAAAAGATCGCGCAGGAGCTGGATCTGCCGCTCGTGCCGCTGCGCAAGGGCGAAAAGCTCCCCTATGCGAGCGAGGACCTGTACCGCGTGGCGTTTATGGACTACTCCGGGCACCGGAAGTCACTCGAGACGGCCAAGAGCGCGCCGCTTACGGGCAAGCGGGTGCTCATCGTGGACGAATGGATCGAGACGGGCGCGCAGATCATGGCGGTCATGGCGCTTCTGAAAAAGTTCGGCGCAGAGGTCGCGGGCATTGCGGCGATCGGCGTGAACCGGGGCCCGCGCACGGACGCCTGGACGGAGGCGGGGCTGCTTACCTGCATCGGCAGAGATTTTTGAGAGAGTTGGGAAGGGGAAAGGAATTAAGGGGGGATTTTTTTGGAGGAAACGCAAACAAAAACGAGAAAAGACAGCATGCAGAACCGGATCGGGCAGGATTTTTCGCTCTGGCAGCTTATCCGCTTTGCCTTTCCGGCAATTCTGACGAACCTATGCACGCAGCTGTTCCGGTCGATGGACGACGGCTTGTTTGTGAGCCGCTATGTGGGCGAACGGGCGCTGTCGTCGATTAGCCTGCTCTCGCCCGTGAACAGCGTCATCATGGCGTTTGCGCAATTGTTCGCCATCGGCGCGAGCACGCTTTCCGCGCAGTGCATGGGGCGGCATGACCAAAAGGAGGCGAAGCGCATCTTCACGCGCATCTGCATCGTCGCGGTGACGGTGGGCGCAATCTTTGCCGTTCTCCTAAACCTGTTCTGCGACCCAATCTGCCGCTTCCTCGGGGCGGATGAGGAGCTCATCGCCAATTCGCGCATCTTTGTGCGTATCGTGTTTACGGATACGCCGGTCAATCTGCTGATTGCCGTGTTCGGAGCGTATTATTCGACGGCCGGCAAGCCGCAGATGGGCCTGTTTTGCTCCATCCTGAGCGGCGCGGTCAACATCGTGTTCGACATCCTGTTCATCGCGGTGTGGCAATGGGGGGTCGTGGGCTCCAGCCTGTCCACGGTGCTCGGCGAAGTGGCTGTGTGCATCGCGGGGCTGTGCTTTTTCTTCGGCGGCAAGCACGAGATCCACTTTATAAAGCCGGGCAGGAACTATTGGGGTACCGTGCAGGCGGCGTGGAAGTCCGGCTTTTCGCAGTTCATCAACAGCATTTCCTTTAGCCTCGTGAATTTTGTCACGAACAAGACGCTGCTGTCCATCCTGGGGGCGGACGGCATCGCGGCCAACACGATCATCAGCGACCTGCGCATCGTGCTCAATGCGGCGTTTGTAGGCTATGTGACCTGCGTGGGGCCGGTCATCGCGTATAATTACGGGAGCCGCGACAAAGTGCGATTAAAACGCATCCTGGGCTATAATTTGCGGGTGTGGTTCTTTGGCACCATCGCCGTGACCATTTTGGGCGAATTGCTCCGCGGGCCGCTCATCTCCATCTTTTTTGGGGCGAACACCTCGCCGCACCTATATGACATGACCTACCTCGGGCTCACCATCGAATTTTGCAGCTGTATGTTCACCTGCGGGTGCATCTTCGTCATGCGCATGTTCGTGGCGCTGGGCAACCCCAAGACGGCGTCTGTGTTGACGCTGAGCCGCAACTTCGTCATCCGCCTCGGCATGATGCTGCTGCTCCCGTGGGCGCTCGGGGAATTGGGCGTGTGGCTCGCGATTCCCGTGAGCGAACTGTTGTCCTTCCTCGTCGCGGCGGTGCTCGTCATCCGCAACGCGGATAATTACGGATACGGCAAGAGCGGCTTGGCTTTGCGCATGCAGGGCGAGATGAGCGAGGAGGAGCTGCAAGAGATCATGGAAGCCGCGGGCGAGGACGAGGAATAAAGTCCCGCTGAAGCCGCGCCCGACGGCAGGCATGGTCAAAGACGAAAGCGTGCGGAAAAACCAAAGCATCAAAGGCAACAAAAAAGAGACTACGACCGGGTAGCCTCTTTTTTTTGTGCGGAAGGAAGGATGCTGTGGCTCGATGCCGGGCAAGCGGGGCGCTGCCTGATCGAGAAAGCGGTTTGCCGCTTTAGTCCTTTTGCAGCAGCGCCTTGGCGACGGCGTGGCGGCGGTCGGACTGCGACCGCGGGCCCTCGATCATGACGACGACCAGCCGGTCGTCGGACATGTCCTGATACCAGGCGGCGATCCAGGCGATCTTTTTGGTCTTGTCGTCGCCCTTGAGCGCCGTGCCCGTCTTGGCGGCAAGCGTGAGGCCGGGCGTTTGCAGAGACTGCGCCGTGCCGGAGGTCACGACATGCTTGAGCGAATTCGTGAGGATGGACACCGTGTCCGCCTGCATCGCACCCGCGATGTATACCTCCCGCGCGGCCTCGTAGAGCACCTCCTCCGTGTCCTGCGCGTCGTAGCGGCAGATCTTTAAGACGAGCCGGGGCGTCAGCATGTCGCCGCCGTTTTGGAACACGGTGTACATGCTGGCCGCCTGGATGGGCGTGACGAGCATCTCGCCGTGGCCAAAGGAGAGGTCGGACAGCATCTTGCGGGTTAGTTCCGTGCTGTCGTTTAGCAGGTTGGAGGTCGCGGTGGGCAGGTCGAAGGGGACGGCCTTGCCGATGCCGATCTTCTCCATATACGGCATGAACCGATCCTCGCCCATCTTGAGCGTGATCCAGGAGAAGTAGATGTTGTCCGAAAAGCGGATGGCCCTGTCGAGGTCGAGCGGGCCGTCCGGCGTCTCGTTGCGCGTGACCGGGTCCCAGTACCACACGCCGTCCGGCTTCCACTTGTTGCCGGACACGGTGTAGGGGAACACGGTATAGCGTGTCACGACGCCGTTTTCCAGGGCGGGCGTGGCCGTGAAGGGCTTGATGATCGACCCCGGCGGGTACAGGCCGGAGGTCACGCGGTTGTAGAGCGGCTGCTTGCTCTCGGCGCTTGTGAGCTTTTGGTATTCCGCATCGGGTATGGGGAAGGAGAAGATGTTCGGGTCATAGCTCGGCAGCGACACCATCGCCTCCACAAACCCGGTCTTGGGGTCGAGCACGAGGTCGACGCCCGTCTGTGCGGACGCGAGCTCGGAAGCGAGTTTGTAATACGCCTTTTGCTGCATGTCGTGGTCGATCGTGAGGAACAGGTCGGCCCCATCCTGCGCCGGGGATTCATAGACCGTGCGCACGAACGCGCCGTCCGCGTCGTACAGGCGGTAGGCATAGCCGTTTTTGGGCTGCAAGTAGCTGTCGTATTGCGCCTCGACGCCGACCTTGCCCACAAGGGTGGCGTCGGAAAAGCCCTGTTCCGCAAGGGACGCGGCCTGTTCCTCGTTTGGCGTGGAGGCATAGCCCACGATGTGCGCATACACCGCGCCGTAGGGGTAGTACCGCTGCGGCGTGAGGCTGTCCGAGTCGATATACACCCCCTCGATGGCCGCAAGCTCGGCGCGCAGGGCGGCGGACAGCTTGCCCTTCGGGAAGACATAGGCCGCGACGGTGCCATAGTTGTGCGCCAGCGCGGAATTGTACTTTTCGCGCACCTTGACCATTTCCTCGTCGGTCATGCCCGTCTTTTGGGCGATGGCGTTGATCGTGGAATTGACATCCAGGCTTTCCGAGACGCGGATGGCCACCGTGTCCGAATAGTCGTTTACGGCGACGGCCGTCTTGTCCGCGGTGAAGATCTCGCCCCGCTTGCCCGCAAGGGTGGAGCGCACGATGCGGCTGCCCGCGGAAAACCCAGAAAGCAGCATGTCCTCGCTGTATTGGAGGTAGTAGCGGCCTTCCTCCTTCAGGAGGAACAGCGTGATCTCGTTTTCCACGGCAAAGTCCTCGCCGTGGTGGTATACGATGGTATAGGAAAGGCGGGGCTTGCCGCCCTCCACCGAGACCTCGTGCCGCGAAAAGGTAATGGCCGTGACGCCCAGGGCGTCGCAGATGGACTGGGCGTTCGCGACAAAGGTGTCCTCCCCTACGCAGCCGGCGCGTTTCCACAGGCAGGCATAGGCGGCGGCAAAGTCCTGCGACTCCATGGCCGAGACAAAGGCGTCGGCCACGGAGGAGGCGGTGTTTTGCGCGGAGCAGCCGGGCAGGCACAGAAGGCAGATGACGAGGGCAATTAGGCACAGCCCCCGGAAAAAGCGGGAAGTTTGTTTGGTGTTCATGCCTCTATTATACCGGGCGGCGGGCGGTTTGCAAAGGTGCGGGGGAAAAGTTTGCCATTGCACGGAAAAGGGCGAAAGTGGGGAAGGCATGCATGAAACGGGGGCAAAATGCATAGGGTAATTGCAGAAAAGGGATGCGCAGGGGCAAAAATTTGACAACCTTTTGCCAATCGGTATATAATTTGCGCATGTCCGGGCAATACCGGAACGATGGAGGACGAGTATGAAAAAATACGGCGAACCCGCGGGAACGCGCACGGGCAAGCGGCAGGTCAAGCGCCGCAGCCTGGGCGGACGGACGGCGGAGAACACCGCAAAGCCGGCCAAGCCGGCAAAGTATGCCCCCGGCAGGGCTGTCCGCCGGGTGGGGGACGGAATTCGGGAACTGGGCGGCAAATGCGCGGCCTGGGCGAGGGGTCTGCGCGCCCCAAAGAAGCGGAATGCGCAGGATGTAAACGAGGTGCGCGCCTTGAAAAAGGGCGCGTGGAAGCAGATCCTCCGCCGGGAGGGCAAGTTCTATGGCGGGGTGACGGCGGCCGCGGCGGCGGTGATCCTGCTCGCGGCGGTGCTGTGCTCGGGCGTGCTGCTCCCGCGGGAATATGACATTTTGCTAAACGACGCGGGGCGGCTGGTCGCGGCGAGCACGACGGAGACGACGGTCGGCGCGTTTTTGGAAAAGAACGGCGTCACGCTGGGCGAGGGCGATGTGCTCGCGATGGACGAGTCCGCGCCGATCAAAGACGGGCTGGAGATCGTCATCAAGCGCGCCTTTGCGGTCAACATCACCAAGGGCGACGAGAAGAAGAGCATCCGCATGCTGGCCGGGACGGTGCAGCAGGCGCTGGACGCGGCGGGCATCACGCTCGGCGAGCACGACGAGGTGTACCCCGTGGCGGACACGATGATCAGTTCGGGCGGCGAGATCACGATCGTGGAGGTCGAGCAAAAGACGATCACCGAGGACGAGGTGCTCTATTATAAGGAAGTGACGAAAAACGACGCGACGCTTGCCAAAGGCAAGACCAAGGTGAGCCAGGCGGGCGAAAACGGGCTGGAGCGGCACACGATCGAGGTCGTGTATAAAAACGGCGTGGAGGTCTCGCGCAAGACGGTCAAGTCCGAGGTCGTGCGCAAGCCGGTCGATCAGGTCACGCTCATTGGCACCTATGAAGCGCCCAAGGCGACGGAAAAGCCCAAGGACGACAACAAGAATACGAACAAGGGCGATTCCAAGCCCGCGGGCAGCACGGACTGGGGCAGCGTCAACGCCGAGGGCAAGCTCGTAAGCGTGCCCACCATCGCGCAGATCCACACGGGCAACCTGTATGAGCACAAGAAGGCGCCGGAGCCGGACGCATCCATCATCGCCAAGACGGTCTATATCGACCATGTCACGGCCTATACCTGGACGGGGAGCCCGACGGCGACGGGGGTATACCCCAAGATGGGCACGATCGCGGCCGACCCGGCCAAGTTCCCCTACGGCACCAAGGTGTATGTCCCGGGGTACGGCTATGGCCGCATCGAGGACACGGGCGGCTTCCGCGGCAAGGAGTATACGCAGTTTGACCTGTATATGGACAGCGAATCGGACTGCCGGACCTGGGGCCGCAAGCGCAATTACAAGGTATACATTTTGAAATGACGGAGGAAGGAAATATGGACGGGAAGGAATTTTTGGAGCTCGCCTGGGCGCGCCATTCGGTGCGCAAATACGACGCACGGCCGGTCGAGCCGGAAAAGATGGCGGTCATTTTGGACGCGGCCAAGGCCGCGCCGACGGCGGTGAATTTTCAGCCGCAGCGCCTGTTTGTGGTGCAGAGCGCGGAAGGCAAGGAGCGGCTCGAGACCGCGATGAAGTTCCGCTTCGGCGCGCCGGTTCTGATCGCGGTGTGCTATGACAAGCGCGCAAGCTGGAAACGTGGGTACGACGGGCAGGAGTTCGGCGACATCGACGCCGCGATCGTCACGACGCACATGATGCTGGCGGCGGAGGCAGAGGGGCTTTCGAGCGTGTGGATCGGGTCGTTTGACCCCAAAAAGGCGCGCGCGGCGCTGGGCGTGGAGGAGGACATCGTCCCGTCCGCCATCCTGGCCGTGGGGTACGAGGCGGCGGAAGGCGGTCACGGCGCCAAGCGGCGGGGTGAATTGCAAGTGAGCTATCGATAAGAAAGCGCAAGGCCAGAAGCGCCCGGGGAAGCGGATTTCCCGGGCGCTTTTTTGTGTGGGCGGGTTGCCTGCCCGGAAAGTCAGGCGAGCTGGAACAGCAGCTTGGTCACGAGCTGTTCCCGGTCGCGCGCCGCGATCTCATAGAGCAGGTATTCCTCGAATGCGAGGCCGCCAAGCGGGAGGCGGTGCTCTGCCGCGAACGCGAGCATGCGGCGATAGGTCGCGGGGATGGATGCGTATGGGCCATGGTGATAGGCCACGAGATACCGCCCGGCCGGGCGGGCGATTTCCGCCCCCCGGGGGCTGCCGCCGTTCACCTGCGCATAGATGTAGGCATAGCGGTCGCATTCCCCGGCGCGGATGTCGGAGAGGCAGAGCGCGCTGCACAGGATGTTGTAGGTCAACAGCTCGCTGTCCATGACGCGCGCCCAGAAATCCGGAAAGTCGCGGCCAAACGCCTCGCTCGCGCGGTGGCTGCGCAGGCCGTATACCGCCGGGAGCTCCGTCACGAACACTTCCCCGTCGGCCGCGGCCGCCTCGCGCATGTTTTGCAGCGCCATCTGCATGTCTGCGAGGCTGTCGGTCAGGCGGTGCAGCTCGCGCTCGGTCGCGGCGATCTGCCGCCCGAGCAGGTCGACGAACTTCTCGGGGCTGCGCGCGTCCATATAGCGGCGGATGTCGGCCAGTTCCATGTTCATGCGCTGCAAATTCTGAATGTCCTCGAACATGCCAAACTGCCGCGGGGAGTAGTACCGATAGCCGTTTTCCCCGACCTTGACCGGGTGAAACAGGCCGATGCGGTCATAGTGGAACAGCGTTTCCTTCGTCGTGCGCGCGGCGCGGGCAAATTGGCCGGTCGTGAGCAATTTTTCCTCCTGCGGCATGGCGCCCTCCTTCGAACAATGGGTATATGGCCACAGTATAGCAAAAAAACGGAAAATTGGCCAAGAAATTTTAAAAAAGTCTTGACTATGGGGTTACACCATCGTTTATCATAAGCTGGTATTCGCCAATCGAGGGCGCGCCCTCGGCTGGACTTTTTTTGGGCAAATCCGGTGCGGCGGCCAAAGAGGCGAGAGTGGAATGGCCAAAGGAGCGCCCTTGCGCGGCAAACGAGCCTTCGGAAGAAGGCGCGCGGCAAGCGGCAAGATGCGAACGGCGCGGAAAGCCTGAGAAGGGCCGACGACAGGATATGCCCGAACAGGGAGACCGGCAAGCCGGGCGCATGGCGCAAAGGAAAACCGGGAATTTCCATGGCTGCGGCAAAAATGGCCTGGTTGGCCGATTAGAAAGAACCTTGGGGGAGGAAACTCTGTATGGAAGAAACAATGCAGCCGGTCAATAAAATCGGCCGGAATTTCAGCTTTTGGCAGCTCATCCGCTTTGTGCTGCCGACGATGGCGACGCAACTGTTTTTGTCGATCTTCAAGACGGTGGACGAC
>CAKTFI010000019.1 GCA_934555865.1 uncultured Christensenellaceae bacterium
CGCGGCGAGGAGAAGCAGTCCTGCGCGTTTGTGCAGGTCATCATCAAGGACGCGGCTCCGTTTGACGACAAGGCGGCGCGAGCGAGTTTACCGAGCTGTACGCGGCCTACGGCGTGAAAAAGGTTGTCTATGGGCATCTGCACGGCAAGCGGGTGCGGCGGGCGAGCCTGGAAAACCTGGAGATACAGGGGACACGGTACTTTTTGACCTCGTGTGATCAGTTGGATTTCAAGCTGCTGCGCATCGATGCGGCGGACGCTGTTCGTTGACTTTTGCCGGACGCAAAGCTATAATAAAAAAATATAAAGAAGAGAGACCCTCGCGTTAGGAGAAGGAATATGGACGATATCAACAATTTGATTGCACTCTTGAATCTGATTTTGGGACTGTATTTTGTGATCGCGGGGCTGCTGCGCAAAGGCAGCCTGTATAAGAACGAGTATCCGGCGGAGATCCAGGTCGAGGCGCGCCGGGCGATCAGCGTGTTTTCAATCATCGCCGGCCTCTTGCTGACGGCAATCAGCTGCTTGGAGATCTATCAGGTGGAAAACCTGGAATGGCTCAACTACACACTGTGGGGCCTGTGCATGGTGCTGGTTATCGTCTGTGTGATCTATTTCAAAAAGAAATTCGGAGGCTACCTGAAATAAGGCTTTTTTGGAGGAAACGGAATTGTACAAGTTGATTTTGGACGCGATGGGCGGGGATAACGCGCCGCAGGCGATCCTGGACGGGGCGGTTGCCGCGCTGCAGGAATATTCGGATATTTTCATCTATCTGGTGGGCAAGCAGGAAGTGATCGAGGCGCACCTGGCGGGCAAGCAGTATGACGCTTCGCGCGTGGAGATCGTCGACGCCCGGGAGGAGATCGAGATGGCGGAGCCGCCGGTCAAGGCGGTGCGCACCAAAAAGGACGCTTCCATGGTCGTCGGTATGCAGATGGCCGCAGAGGGCAAGGGCGACGCCTTTATCACGGCGGGCAGCACCGGTGCGGCGGTCGCCGGCGGGACGCTCATCGTGCGCCGTGCGCCAGGCGTGCTGCGTCCGGCACTAGCGCCGGTTCTCCCTTCGGCGAAGGGTGGCGTGCTGCTCATCGACTGCGGCGCGAATGTCGACTGCAAGCCGGCCTTTTTACAGCAGTTCGCCATCATGGGCAGCATCTATATGCGCACAGTGATGGGTGTGGAAAACCCGCGCGTGGGGCTTATCAACAATGGCGCAGAGGAAGAAAAGGGCAACTCCCTCACCAAGGAAGCGTATCAGCTGCTAAAAGAGAGCAATATTCACTTCGTGGGCAACGCCGAGGGCCGGGACATCCTGTCCGGCGAGTACGATGTCGTGGTGTGCGACGGGTTTGTGGGCAATGTGCTCATGAAATTTATGGAGGGCTGCGCCTCCTTCCTGTTCGGTAAGATCAAGGAGGAGCTGCTCTCCTCCACGCGCACGAAGATCGGCGCGGCGCTTGCCAAGCCGGCGTTTTCCAGCCTGAAAAAGCAGCTGGACTATACGGAATACGGCGGGGCGCTGCTGCTTGGCACGAACGCGGGCGTCATCAAGGCGCATGGCAGCTCGAATGCCAAGGCGGTGAAGAGCGCGATCGGACAGGCGCGCGAATTTGCGCGGCTGGGCATCGTGGAAAAGATTAAGCAGGAATTGGCAGAGGCTGCCCAGGAGACAGAGAATGAATAAACGACTGAAAACGCTGCTTACGGCGGCGATTTTTGCGGCACTGGAATTTGTGGTGACCTATCTAGTGAGCTTCCCCATTCCGGTGATCCAAGGCGCGTATGTCAACGCGGGGGATGTCGTGCTGTATCTGGGCGCGGCGCTGCTGGGCGGGCCGTGGCAGGCACTGGCGGCCGGTATCGGCAGTATGCTGGCGGACCTGATGCTCGGCTCGGCTGTATATGCGATCCCGACGCTGCTTATCAAGACGACCATGGCTTTCCTTTGCGCATGGATCTATCGCAAAAAAAGCGACGCGCTGGGCTTCCTGCTCGCCTGCCTCGCGGGCGGCGCCTGCATGGTCGCAGGCTATTTTGTGTTTGAATGCTTCCTGGTTGGTGCAGCGGCGGCGCTACTCTCTGTGCCGATGAACTGCTTGCAATGGGGCTGCGGCCTGGTGTTGGCCATGCTGCTCTACTATCCGCTGCGGAAGATCCGGAAATACGCGTAAAGCCGCCCTCGGGCGGTGTGCTGCGTGCGGCAAAAGGGGGAACCTTTCATGCATCCATGTGAACAATTCCTTCCGACTCCGATCCTGCATCAGCGGATTCTGTTTTTTGCGGCCGCACTGTATACTCTGGGAATCCTCTTGGGGACGGCATATACCGCTCCTGCCTGGCTGTTTGTGCTGCTGGCAGGGGCGTTTTTGTTGTTGGGATGCCTGCTGAACCGGGGGAGGAACCTTTTTGCGTTCGCCTACGCGGCGATGTTCTGCATTGGCCTGCTGGGCGGGAATCTGGCCGCTTCGCCGGTCTACCCGTCGTTGGACCTCGAAGAGACGGCGCTCGTCACCGGGCGGGTCGCCGCCGTTTCCAATAAGGAGATCTACTGCACCTATCGCCTGGAGGAGGTGCAGATCAACGGCGAAGCCGTGGCCGGCGGGGTATTCCTCACTTCCTATACGACCACTTATATCCAGGACGACCGGATTGCGGCGCAGGCAAAGCTGTCTGTGCCGGAAAAGGCGCTGCATACGGGGGATTTTGACGACTGGCGCTATTGCCGGTCGCAGAATGTGCTGTTCCGCGCCAATGCGAGCAAGGACGCCCTGCTGTCGCATGCGCAGGATCCGCTTGCCTGGATCCATGCGGCGGGCCGCTGGATGAGCGGCCGCCTGGAGGAATTCTTCCCGCGGCACGCCGATCTGGCCAAGGCGTTTGCGCTGGGCGACGAGGGCGACATCACCCAGCTGCAGCGCGAGCAGCTGAGCCTCGTCGGGATTACGCATATCTTGAGCATCTCCGGTTCGCACATTGCCATTTTGGCGGGGATCCTGCACCGCATCTTTTCCAGGCGCAAGATCAACCGCTGGATCCCGTTTCTCTGCTGTCAGGCGGTCGTCTTTTTCTATACGGTGCTCACGGGGTGGAAGGTCTCGATGGTGCGCGCGGCCTGGATGTACGAGGTGGCGCTGCTCGGCAACTTTTTGGGAGAGCGGACGGATACGCCGACCTCTCTAGCCGCGGCCTATCTGGGCATCCTGGCGCCAAACCCCGCGCGCATCTATGACCTCGGGCTGCAGCTTTCCTTCGGGGCCGTGTATGCGATGATCCTGCTGTGCCCGATGCTGGAGGAGGGGATGCAAAAAATCTCCTGGAAGCCGCTGCGGCAGACGCTTTCCGCCGGGTTGGCTGCGGCGATCGGCACTTTTCCCATCACCAACAATCTTTCCAACTATTACTGGCTGCCCAATCTGGCGGCCAACGCGCTGGCGACGCTATATTCGCTGGCGCTCATCCCCCTGTTGCTGGCGCTGTCCGCATTGTATCTGGTCTTTGGGCGGCTGGTGGCCTTTTTGGGCGGCTTTGGCGCGATCCTGCTCGACCTGTTCGAGTGGTTCACGCTGAGCTGTGCAAAGTATGAGCGCATCGGCATCTACCTGCCCAGTCTGCTTGGCGGGGCGGTGCTCTTGTGGTACCTCTGCATCTTCTTTTGCTCGGACAAGGTGTTCCTGCCTGGGCGATATAAGCGGCTTGCCGCCTGTGCGGTCTGCCTGCTGTTTGTGGGGAACCTCGCGATACCGCTGTACCGGCGCGACCGCATGCAGATGCGCTGCTTCGCCTCGGAGGAGGTTAGCGTGCTCATCTCGACCGAGGAGGGAAGGCAGGTCCTTTTAAGCGGCGGGAGCGGCGCAGAGCTGGAGGAATACCTGTTGGCTACGGGCACGCAGGTGGATGCGGCGATCCTGGCGCACAAGGGCAAGGAAGCTTTGGAGCTGCTCGTACAGCTGCGGCGGATGCATCGCGCGGAGACGGTCTATGCGGACGCGGCTTCGGCGCGCATCTGCCGGCAAAAATATGCGATGGAGGAGGTGGAGGAAGTTCCCAAATGGCTGCCGCTAAGCCCGCGGATGGCTCTGCGGTTTCTCTTTGCGGCGCAGGGAGAACCCGCGGCGGCCGTATTGTATATTGACGAAAGCCCGGTTTGCTGTTTTGTCTTTGCATTCTTTGAAGATGCCGCCGAGAGGATCGGCGAAGTGCCCCTCCTGTATTATCCGCGGGCGGGGAACAGCCGCCTGCCCACCGAGGTGCCGCATGGAGAACTCCTTCTGTGCGACAGCTCCGGCACGGCGGAAGGCGGCGGCGTAAACTTGTATCAGGTGGGCGAGACGGTGTTCTATTTTGAAGAAACGGGAAAATACCGAAGGGAGAGTCGATATGCAGGCGTTGGATTTTTTGAGTAAGGTGGCGGACTATGCGGGGAAAAACCTCTTTTTTCTCTATGGGGAGGAGGCGTATCTGGTCGATCGGTGCCGCGAAGCGCTGCTTGCGGCCTGGGATCTTCCCTTCCCGGAGATGAACCTCACCGTGTTTCAGGAAAAGGTGAGCTATGCCGACCTGTTCGGGGCGTGCATCCAGGCGCCCTGTTTTGCCGACCTGCGCGCGGTCGTGCTGGAGGAAGTGGATGTGAGTGAAAAGGCGCTGCGCTTTGCGGACATTTTGGAAAAGCTCCCGCCGCAGAGCAAGTTCGTCCTATGTTTCTCTAAAAAGCCGGACATGCGCAAGGGGATCTATAAGGAGCTGAAAAAGCGCGCCGTCTGCGCGGAGGCGGACAGTCTGAAGCCGGATGCGCTCGTGAAATGGATGCAGAGCACGGCGAAGCGCGGCGGCGTGCAGCTCTCCCGGGAGATGGCGGAGCTGCTGGTGGAGGTCTCCGGCGGGGAGATGTATGCGCTCAAAAACGAGCTCGACAAATTGAAGTTCGCCGGACAAAAAAAGCCGGGGCGGGAAGAGATATTGCAAATCGCCGCGGGCAGCACGGAATACGACATCTTTGCATTTCACAAGGAGATGATGGCCTCGCGGTATGAAGCGGCGTTTGCCATCTTTGAAAAGGTGCGCCGCGACCGCAGCGCGCTCATCGGCTTTTTGGGGCTGCTGGTCTCCAAATTCGCGCCGATGTACATGGCGCGCCAGTGCGCGGACGCCGGGATGAGCGAGCGGCAGATCGCCGACCGCCTGTGTGAGACGACGGGGATGAAGCCCTATCCGGCGCTGTTTGCGGCGCGGGACTGCCGGGCCTTCCAGCTGGAGGACATCCGCCGGGCGCTGCAGGAGCTGGAAATACTGGACCACCGCTTGAAGAGCGGGGGAAAGCTCACGGAATATCGGACGATCTTTCTAAGGATGTACGGAAAGATCTGAAGCAAATCCACACAAAATAAAAACTCGTATTGGCCAATACGAGTTTTTGTTTGCATTGCTATTCGAATAGAAAATCACAAATTTATTTCGCGAGCTTCTTCGCAAGAGCCGCCTTGGTGTGCGCTGCCTTGTTGGCATGGATCACGCCCTTGGACACAGCCTTGTCTACCTTGCTGACCGTCTCGCTGTAAACGCTGGAAACATCTTCTGCACCCGCTTCGACGGCGGCGTCAAACTTCTTGAGCTGCGTCTTGAGCGCGGACTTGATGATCGTGTTTTCTGCGGATTTTCTTTCTATAACTTTAATGCGCTTTTTGGCCGACTGGATATTAGCCATACTTTCACCTCGTACACAATATTTTGATTAACATTGCAATCATACCATAAGGGTACCTCGATTGCAAGGGATTTTTCCAATATTTTTGCGCAAACTAGGGCCGAGATCGTGTAAAAAAGGGAGATTTCTATGACACAAAACAAGCGGACGGACCTGGCCGTCGAATTGCAGGAGGGCGCTGCGCGCGAGATCCCGGGGGTCCGGCGCTGGGAGCAGGCGCTGGCGGCGGGGTGGCAGTGCACCTGGATCCGGGTGAAGACGCCCGAGGCGGCGCGGGCGCTTGGCAAGCCGTGCGGGACCTATTGCACGCTGCAGGGCGAAGACCTGGCGACGCAGAGCCGCGCGCAGCTGCACCGCTTTGCCGAGGAGGCCGCGCCGGTCTTTTGGGAATGGGAAGCATTGCGCCGGGCGGAGCGGGTGCTGGTGGTGGGGCTGGGCAACCGCGCGATCACGCCGGACGCCTTTGGCCCGCGCGTGTGCGAGGGGCTGTTTGTGACGCGCCACCTGCGGGCGGAGCTGCCCTTTCTGCGGCAGGAGGGCTACCGGGAGGTCTCGGCGATGGTGCCGGGGGTGATGGGCGTGACCGGCATGCAGACGCGGGAGATGGTCCGCGGCGTTGTGGAACAGACGAGGCCCGACCTCGTCATCGCGGTGGATGCGCTCGCTTCGGAGCGCATGCGGCGGGTGGGCAGCGTGCTGCAGGTAAGCGACACGGGCATCCAGCCGGGCTCCGGCCTCGGCAGCGCCCCGGCGGCGATCGACGAGGCATACCTGGGCGTGCCGGTGCTGGCGGTGGGCATGCCGATGGTGACCTATGCCTCGGTGATCGCAGAGGATCTGATCCGCACCGCCTTCCGCGGCAAGGCGGAGGAGGGTGATATTGCGGCGCTCGCGCAGGCGGTCGGAACGGCGGACGGTGCGGAATGGATCGTCACCCCCAAGCACATCGATCTGTTGGTGCGAAAGGCGGCCGAGGCCGTGAGCATGCTACTAAACCTGGCGCTGCACCCGGCCTTTGACGCCGAAGCGGCGGCGCTTCTTTGCGAGTGAGCACGCATATCCGCCCGCCCGGGGGCATACAGATAGGGCGAGGAGGAAGCAAAAGATGCGCGAATCGAGACTGCGGATGTGGACAATACTGTGTTTCCTGGCGACGCTGGCCTGCATGGTCAAAAGCCCGTTGAGCGGGCGCGCCGACGCCGCAGAGGGGAACAAGCTGCTGTTATACCCCCGGGAGGAGAGCTGTAGCTGGCTCCTGCCGACGGAGGAGGAAACGAAGAAAAACGCCTTTGCCTGCTTTCTGCCCGCGGACAGCGCGGACGATGCGCAGACGGCGGAAGCCTCCGGAGAGGCGGAATTTGCCGTCTCCGGGGAAAAGCATGTGCTCATCTATCACACGCATACGACGGAGGCCTACCGCATGGACGGGGCGGATACCTATGAGGAATCCGGCTTTTCGCGGACGCGGAATACGGAACAGAACATCGTGCGCGTGGGAGAGGCCCTGCGGAAACGGCTGGAGGAAAAGGGCTTTCGGGTGATCCACGACACGACGGATCACGAGCCGCCTAAGCTCGCGACCGCCTATTCGCGATCGGAGCAGACGATGCAGTATTACCGGGAAAAGTACCCGGATATGGACCTGTATATCGACCTGCACCGCGACGCGGCGGATGTGGAAAAGAACAAGGATGATGTGGCGGTGATCGACGGCAAGCGGTGCGCGCGCATCATGTTCGTCGTGGGCAAGGGCACGAAGTATGACAAGAAGCCGGATTTCGACCGCAATTACGCCCTGGCGGAAAGGCTCACGGCAGAGCTTTCGTCCTATGACGCGCGGCTGGTGCGCAAGATTCGCGTCAAGGAGGGGCGGTATAACCAGCATCTGGCGGACATGAGCCTGCTCATCGAGGTGGGGCATAACGCGAATACGCTGCAGGACGCGCTCAACAGCACCGCCTATCTCGCAGAGGCGATTGCCAAGGTCATCCGCGTGGTTGATTAACCGCGAAAAAGCGTGTATAATGTCGCATAGAGAAAACGCGAGGAGATGCGATATGGAAAAGAGAAACCGCCCGATTGGCTTTTTTGACTCGGGGGTAGGCGGCCTTTCGGTGCTGCGGCAGGCGATCCAGGAATTGCCAAACGAAAACTTCCTGTTCTATGGGGATTGCGCCAATGTCCCCTACGGGGAAAAATCGCCGGAGGAAGTCAAGCAGCTCACCATGTCCTGCTGCGACCTGCTCTATAAAAAAGGGGCCAAGGCGCTGCTCATCGCGTGCAACACGGCGACCAGCGCGGCGATCTACGCCATGCGGGAAAAGTATCAGATGCCGGTGGTCAGCATGGAACCGGCCATCAAACCAGCCAATGAGAGCGACAAGCCGGGCAAGATTCTGGTGATGGCCACGCCGGGGACGCTGGCGAGCGAGCGGTATGCACGGCTGGTGGACCGGGTCGGGTGTGCGGATCGCCTCATCGATGTGCCGTGCGGCGGGCTGGCAGACCTGCTGGAAAAGGGCGATTTCCAAAGCCCGGAGGTGGACGCCTACCTTCGGGGGAAGCTCGCTCCCTTTGCCGGGCAGGAGATCTCAGGCATCGTGATCGGCTGCACGCACTATTCCTTTGTGGCGGAGCGCATCCAGCAGATCGCGCGCGCGCTGCTCCGCGGGGCCTGCGACCTCTATGACGGCATGTACGGGACAGTGCAGCACTTAAAAGACCTGTTGCAGCAGCAGGAATTGGACAGCCGGACGCCGGGCGGCAATGTGCAGCTGTTCGCGTCGGGCGACCCGGAGCACCTGGAAGTCATGAAAAAAATTTTGGACCTATGAAGGCGGTGGGCGGAACCTTTTTTGCAAGGGTTCCGTCTTAGTTTGGAAAAAAGAAGAGGGACGGAAGGATCGATGGATTGCAGACAATGCCGGCAGGAGATGGACGCCTGCCTGGACGGAGAGCTTTCGGGGGAGGAACGCGCGGAGCTCGAAGCGCATTTGCATACTTGTCCCGCCTGCGCACGGGAATGGGAAACGCGGCGGCAATTGCGGGAAATGCTCGGATGCTTTCGCGGACAGGCGCCGGATTTCCCGGTGGAGGTGATCCGTCGCCTGCGCGCCGAGGAGGCTGTACAGCGCCGGCGGCAGTGGGTGCGCATGGGCGCGGCTGCGGCGGCCTGTGTGGTGCTGGTGCTAGGGACGCTGTTTTGGCGGCAGCAGCCCAAGGAAACCGCGCGGGATGTTGCAGAGCCTGCCTGCTATGCGGCGGATGAGGAAAGGCCGCTGGACGGGACGGAGCAGGAGGCGGTGATCTGCATGACGGCGGCAGACAGGGACTGGATAGCGGACGCGCTGGCCTCTCAGCTCGGGGACAGGGCAGCGGAATACATGCAGGAGCAGGATGAGGATCTCTGGCTGCAAGGCATCTCTGATTACGCCGAGAGCCTGCGGGCGCTTTTGCAGCAGCGGGGATATGCGCTGCCGGAAGGGGCGGAAGAGGTTCTTCTGTGCATCGAAGAAGAATAACAGGGCGCGAAACAGGCAGAGCTGCATAGGATACACCAAAAGAGAGGTGATGCAGCATTGCCCCATCGCGGAGAGATTTATTTTGCGGATCTGGATCCGGTGCGCGGGTCGGAGCAGGGCGGGGTGCGTCCGGTGCTGATTTTGCAAAACGACACCGGCAACCGCCATAGCCCGACGGTGATCGCGGCGGCCGTCACTTCGCGCGGCAAGAAACCGGCGCTCCCGACGCATGTGCGGCTGGAGGATGTGCGCGGGCTGCGCACGGGCAGCACCGTCCTGCTGGAGCAGCTGCGGACGCTGGATAAGAGCCGCCTGCTGCGCAGGGTGGCGGTACTGCCCGGCAGGCTGCTGGCGGCGGTGGACGCAGCGCTTTGGCGAAGCATCGGGCCCGAAAAAACGGGGACGCGCTCCTAGGGGGCGCGTTTTTTGATGGAAAGAAAAGTTGAAATACGCGCCTAAGTAGTATACAATGGATAGGAAATTCGCAAGAGAAATGCAGGGGACGGGCATGCAGGTTTGGCAGACGGAAACGGAAGAGCAGACAGAGGCGGTGGGCCGCGCATTGGCGGAAACGCTCCGGGGCGGGGAAGTGATCACGCTGCGGGGCGACCTGGGCGCGGGCAAAACGGTCTTTACGCGCGGGCTCGCGCGCGGGCTGGGCATCGCGTCGCCGATCCTGAGCCCGACCTTTACCATCGTGCGGGAATACGCCGGGCGGCTCAAGCTGTATCACTTTGATTTCTACCGCCTCACGGAGGCGGAGGAACTGCAGGAGATCGGCTTTGAGGAATATGTGCAGCCGGAGGCGGTCGTGGTGATCGAATGGGCAGAATTGTTCCCGGAGGTGCTGCCCGCGCGCCGGATCGTTGTACAGATCGAGGCGTCCGGGGCGGCGGGAGCGGGCCGGAAGATCTGCATTTGGCGGGAAGAAGAGTTGGAAAACGCATGAATATACTTTGTTTAGATACTTCGGGGAAGGCATGCTCGGCGGCGATCGCGTGCGACGGCCGCATCGCGGCGGAGCAGCTGGTGCAGAACGGCCGGACGCATTCGGCGACGCTGATGCGCCTGGTGGACGCCTGCTTTCAATACGCGGGGATCTCTCCCAAGGAGATCGACCTCGTCGCGGTGACGAACGGGCCGGGGTCCTTCACCGGACTGCGCATCGGCATGAGCACGGCCAAGGCCTTCGCCCAGAGCTGTGATTGCCCCATCGCGACGATCGACACGCTGGCGGCGATCGCGGAGAATTTTGCGGGGAACGCCGAGGCGGTGGTCTGCTCGCTGTTGGACGCACGGCGGGAACGCATGTTTTGCCGCGTACAGCGGGGCAGGGAGATGCTGCTGCCCTCTGGGGTGTACCCGGTGGCAGAGGTGACGGCATTGCTGGCGCGGCAGACGGCGCCTATCCTGCTCGCGGGCGACGGGGTGGAGATCTATGGCGAGGCGCTGTGCGCCGTGCTCCCGCGGGCGCAGGTGGCGCCCATGCATCTTTGCTGCACGCGGGCGGCGTCCATGGCGGAGCTGGCCGGGCGGGCCGCCGCGGCGGGAGCCGTGTTTTCGGCCGAGGAGGCGGCGCTCGACTATTTTGTCGCCTCGCAGGCGGAGCAGAGCAGAAAGGCGAGCCGATGAGCGGCGAGGTCTGCATCCGGCGCGCGCAGGCGCAGGACCTGCCGGAGATGCTGGCGCTGGAACAGGAGTGCTTCCTCGACCCATGGACGGCGGAGGTGCTGCTCATGGATGTCTGCGCGAGCGAATATAATCGGTACTATGTGCTGGCGGGCGGCGGCCGCATCCTGGGATACGCCGGGATGAATCAGGTGTTGGACGAGGTGCATATCCGAAAGATCTGCGTCGCGCCGGACATGCGGCGGCGGGGCTATGCGCGGATGCTGCTGGAGGAGATGGAGCGGCGCGCGGTGCAGAACGGCGCGGTGGCGCTGACGCTGGAGGTGCGCCGGTCGAACGCAGCGGCGATCGCCCTGTATGAGGGCTTCGGCTTCCGCCTGGAGGGCGCCCGCAAAAAATATTACGAAAATGGGGAAGATGCGCTGATCCTTTGGAAACGCGGACTCGCGGAGGAATGCCATGGAACTACAAATTGACGGAATGCGGATCCATTACCGCGTGGCGGGGGAAGGGCGGCCGCTGCTGCTCCTGCACGGGTGGGGCGCCTGCATCGACAGCTTTGCGCCGGTGATCCGCGAAATGCAGAAGTATCGGACGGTATACGCGCTGGACTTTCCGGGCTTTGGGGAGAGCGACGAGCCCAAAGAGCCGGTGGGCGTGCCGGATTATGCCGCGTGGACGGCAGAGCTGATCCGCGCGCTGCACATCGAGGGCACCGACATCCTCTGCCATTCCTTTGGGGGGCGCGTGGCGATCCTCCTTGCGGCGGAGCATCCGGAGCTTGTGGGGCGCATCGTGTTCACCGACGCAGCGGGCGTCCGTCCGCGGCGCGGGCTCAAGTATTACGCCAAGGTCTATTCCTATAAGTTCTGCAAGCGGATGCTGAAGCACCCGGCGGTCTGCCGGTTCTTGCGGGGGATCGGCGTCGATGTGCAGGCGCGCGTCAAAGGGGCGGGGTCTTCGGATTATCAGCAGCTTTCCGGCGTCATGCGGCAGGTGTTCGTCCGGGTGGTCAACCAGGACCTCACGCCGTATCTGTGCCGGATCAAGGCGCCATCGCTGCTCATCTATGGCGCGGACGATCAGGACACGCCGGTGCGCTATGGCAAGATCATGGAGAAGAAAATTCCGGACGCCGGATTGGTCGTGCTGGAAAACGCGGGGCATTTTTCCTATCTGGATCAGTTCCCGCGCTATATTGCGATCGTAAAAGTATTCCTGGAGGTAGGCAAAGCATGAATCTGTTATCCTTGGGCCTGACGCTGTTGGCGGCGGCGTTTTGCTATATTGCGCTGTTCCATTTCTGCCATATGTTTCAACAGGCGGGGTATAAGCCGCGGGAATATATGAAGTGGCTCGCGGAATTCGGCGGCGCGCGCATCGCTTATATGGTGGGCATGGCGGTTTTGTATGTCGCCCTGAGCGCACTGTGGGGGGCGGCGCACACAGCCTGGAGCTGGGCGGCCGCGGGCGTTTTGACGGCGCTCTTTTTGGCGGGCTGTGTGTGCTTTCCGATCAAGTTCCGGGTGAAGAACGCCAAGCTCCCGCTCAAGTATACCTGGCGGGTGCGGCGGCTGTTTGTGACGGCGGCGGTGCTGCTTTTGGCGTTGGCGCTGCTGTGCACCTTCTGCGGCGCGCCGCTCATGAGCATCGTCGTGGCGGGTGGGTGCCTGCTGGTGCTGGCGGCGAACACCCTGAATGCGCCGGTGGAGAACCTCGTCAAGCGGCATTATCAAAAGGACGCCATGCGCAAATTAGCCGCGCGGCCGGACCTCATCCGCATCGGCATCACCGGGAGCTATGGCAAGACGAGCACGAAGTTCATTCTGGGGACGATCCTGGGCGAGAAATACCGGGTGCTCGTCCCGCCAAGCAGTTATAACACGCCGATGGGACTCACGCGCGTCATCCGCGAGCAGCTGGAGGATTCGCATCAGGTGTTTTTGGCGGAGATGGGCGCCAAGCATGTGGGCGACATTGCGGAATTGGTGGAGATGGTGCACCCGACGCTGGGGATCGTCACCTCGGTCGGCCCGCAGCATTTGGAGACCTTTGGGAGCATCGAGGCCGTCGCCAAGACGAAGTATGAGCTGATCGAAGGGCTGCCGACGGACGGATGCGCGTTTTTCCCGAATGACGGCGCGTATACCAAGGCGATGTACGACAAGACGACCTGCAAAAAGTACCTCTATACGCTGGAGGGCGAGGGCGATGTCCGGGCGGAGGAGGTCTGCGTCTCCCCCGCGGGCAGCACCTTTCGGGTGGTCTACCCGGGCGGGGAATTTTCGGCGACGACTAAGCTCCTCGGGAGGCACAATGTGCAGAATATCCTGGGCTGCGTCGCGATCGCGCTGGAGCTCGGGCTCAGCGCGGAGGAGATCCGGCGCGGCATCGCCAAGATCCAGCCGGTGGAGCACCGCCTGCAGCTCATCCAGGGGGCGGGCGGCGTGACCGTGATCGACGATGCGTTTAATTCTAACCCGGCCGGTGCAAAGGCGGCGATGGATGTGCTGGCGGCGTTTCCGGGGCGGCGCTTTGTCGTGACGCCGGGGATGATCGAGCTGGGCCCGCGCGAGGCGGAGGAAAACCGTCGCTTTGGCGAGGAGATCGCCGCGGCGGCGGACATCGTGTATCTTGTCGGCCCCAAGCACACGCACCCGATCTATGAGGGCCTGGCGCAGGCGGGATTTGCCATGGAACGAGTATTTGTGGTAAAATCGCTCTCGGAGGCCTCGGCGCAGATGGGCGCACAGCTGAAGCCGGGCGATGTCGTGCTGTTTGAAAACGATTTGCCGGATAATTATAACGAAGAGTAAATAAAGGAGCGGACTATGCTGAACTTGGCAGTATTTTTTGGCGGGCGCACCGCGGAACACGATGTGTCGATCATCACGGGCACGCAGTTTATCGAGAACGCGGATAAGCAGAAATATCACATTATCCCCGTGTATATTTCCCGGGAGGGGCTTTGGTATACCGGAGAGGCGCTGGCGGACGCCAAATTTTACCTGCATCCGGACCTTTCCCGCAAGGGGATCAGCCGGGTCTGGCTCAGTCCGGAGGCGGGCAGCCGGGAGCTGATGAAGAAGACGGCGCTGGGCGTCAAGGCGGTGGAGCGGATCGATGTGGCGGCGATCGCCATGCACGGCATGCACGGCGAGGACGGCACCCTGCAGGGGCTGTTTGAGCTGGCCGACATCCCCTATACCAGCGCGGGCGTGACGGGCAGCTCCGCCGGGATGGATAAGATCCTGAGCAAGGCGGCGTTTAAGGGGCTGGGCGTGCCCTGCCTGGACGCGGTCTATTTCGAGCGCAGCGAATATGAGGCGTCGAAGGAGGACATCGTCCGCCGGGTGGAGGAGGCGTTTTCCTATCCCGTGATCGTCAAGCCGGCGAACCTCGGGTCCAGCATCGGCATCAAGAAGGCGCATGACCGCGCGGAGCTTTTGGAGGCGTTGGCGCTGGCGGCGAGCTATGACCGGCGGATCCTGGTGGAACCGGCGATCGAAAAGCTACGCGAGATCAACTGTGCGGTGCTTGGCAACGGCGCTGAGGCGCAGGCCAGCCTGCTGGAGCAGCCGCTCTCCAAGGGCGAGATCCTGGACTTTGCCGACAAATACCTGCCTGCGCAGGGCGGGAGCAAGGGCATGAAGTCGCTCGACCGCATCCTGCCGGCGGAGCTGCCGGAGGAGACCGAGGCGGAGATCAAGCGCTATGCGCTGGAGATCTTCAAGGGCTTTGACATGAAGGGCGTGGTGCGCATCGACTTCATGATCGACGAGGCGACGGGCAAGGTGTATGCCAACGAGGTGAACACCATCCCCGGGTCGTTTGCGTTCTACCTGTTCGAACCGGCGGGGCTTCCGTACCGGCAGCTCATCGATCGCCTGGTCGAGGGCGCGCAGAAGCGCTATCGGGAAAAGTCGGAAAGCAAGTATGCGTTTGATTCGGCGATCCTCCAAAAGGTGGATATGCATAGCCTCAAGACGCCGGGCCTCAAGGGCGCGGGCAGCAAGCACTAAACGATGCGGGGAGGCGCCAAAACGCTTTTGGTTTGTTGCCGGCAATAAGAAAAATCGTGAGGAAGCAGCCTGCTTCCCTGCGCAACTTTGCCGCAAAACTGAAATAGTCCGTCCATGTCTCGACATGGGCGGCTTTTTTGTCTGTCGGGAAGGAAACTATCCGAACGCCTGGCATAGGATATAGGGATAGTACGCTTTTGTGGGAGGAAACGATGGCGAGTGTGTATATATCCCCTTCCTTGCAGGATTGGAATGTCGGGTATGGAATGTACGGAACGGAAGAACAACGGATGAACCAGATCGCGGATATTGTGCAGTATGAGCTGGGGCGGCACGGCGTGACGACCTGGCGCAATTCGCCGGATATGACCCTGCAGCAGGCTGTGGCGGAATCCAACCGACTGGAGCCGGATGTGCATGTGGCGCTGCACTCCAACGCCTCGGCAAACGGCGAGGCGCGCGGGGCGGAGATCTATGTGCACCGCTTCGGCGGCGAGGCGGAGCGCCTGGCGCGGGACATCTACGGCTATGTCTCCGATCTGACGCCGACGGAAGACCTGGGCGTCAAGGAGGGGTACACGACCTTCAACGGGCAGGGCATGTATGAGCTGCGGCGCACGGCCAGCCCGGCGACGCTTTTGGAAGTGGCGTTTCACGACAATCCCGAGGACGCGCAGTTCATCATCGACAATATCTATGAGCTGGGCCAGGGCGTGGCCAAAGGGATCCTGGACTATTTCGACATCGACTATATCGAGGACACGCCGGAAAATATGGCGATGCTCATGTACCAATACAACGGCGTGCCGCTCGCCTGAAATGAAAAATTTTTCCCCTTCCTATGCGGGATTTCCCGCGAGGGAGGGGATTTTTTTGCAAATTTGCATAAAAATCGTCAATTTTTTGTGAAGAAACTGCATTGACACGGGGTGGAAAGTGCCGTATACTATAAAACATAAGCGGTTAACTATTTTACGCTTAATTTTTTTGGAGTGAATTATGCTGAAGGATTATCGAGAGCTTGCAAATCTGTTTGAAAACACACATGTGTTTCGAAAGAGCTATGCGCGGCAGGCCCTGCGGGGAAAGGGCATCTATTACCGGCAATTCCCGATCCTGAACTACATCTATCGCAACGACGGCTGCACGCAGGTGGAGATCGCCCGGGCGCTGTACATCAGCCCGGCATCGGTGGCCGTTTCGACCAAGCGCCTGCAAAAGGTGGGGATGATCGAGAAAAAGGTGGATGAGGACAGCCTACGCACTAACCGCATCCGCATGACCCCCAAGGGGCGGGAGATCGTGGAGAGCTGCCGCCTCGCGATGAAAAAGACGGATAACGAGATGTTTTCCGGCTTCAGCGAAGCGGAACTGGAACAGCTCAAGGGCTTTTTGGACCGCATGTTGGTCAACCTGGCCGGGGAAGAGGGGCGCAACCTGACGCCGCTTTCCCGGACGGCCTTTGTCAATAAAATGAATCAGGAAGAGAAAGATGCAATGGAGGAGAACAAAGAATGATCAAACGGCTTTGGAATTTACTTGGGAAATATAAAAAGCTGCTCATCATCTCCACCATCCTTGTCGTGGTGGAGATCGTTTTTGACCTGTTGATCCCCGTGTTGATGCAGGAGATCATCGACACAGGCATCAAGGGGAACGGCGGCGTCGCCTATGTGGTGAAGTGCGGCGTGCAGATGGTGCTCTTGGCGCTGCTGGCTCTGGCGGCCGGCGCGTCGTCCGGCGTGCTGTCTTCGCGCGCCAGCGCCGGATTGTCCAAACAGATGCGTACGGCGATGTTCGACAAGATCCAGGACTATTCCTTTTCCAACATCGACAAATTCAGCACGCCTTCGCTGCTCACGCGCCTGACGCGCGATGTCATGGAAGTGCGCATGGCGTTCATCCAGGCGGCGCGCATCATGATCCGCGGGCCGATCATGCTCGTGCTCACGATGATCCTGGCGATCCGCATCAGCCCGTCTCTGGCGCTGGTACTGCTGGTGGCGATCCCGGTGCTGGCGGTGACCTTCTTCCTGGTCTTCCGCAACGCGCACCCGATCTTCCTCGTGATGATGGAGAAGTTCGACAAGCTGAACGCGGATATTCAGGAAAATCTCATCGGCATCCGCGTGGTCAAGACCTTTGTGCGCGGCGATTACGAGACGCAGAAGTTCGTGAATTCGGCGACGGATGTGCGCGACACGCAGGCGCGGGCGGAGCGCATCCTCTCGTTCAACCGCCTGATGATGGAGCTCACGATCTATGGATGCATTTTGGCGGTCGCGTGGTTCGGCGGGCGCATGATGGTCTATGAAGGCCTGACGACGGGCGAATTCACCCGGTTCATGAGCTATATCAACCAGATCATGATGCAGCTCATGATGCTCAACATTGCGACGGTGCAGCTCGTGACCTGCGACACCTCGGCGGAGCGCATTTTCGAGGTGCTGGACGAAAAGATCGACATCACCGACGAGCTGGCAGACCCGGCCAATCAGGTGCGAGACGGCTCCATCCGCTTCGAGCATGTGAATTTCAGCTACAGCAAAAACCGCGACAACCTGACGCTGGAGGACATCGACCTGGATATCGCGTCGGGGCAGACGGTGGGCATCATCGGCAGCACGGGCGTCGGCAAGTCGGCGCTGGTGCAGCTGATCCCGCGGCTGTATGATGTGATGGACGGCAGCGTCAAGGTCGGCGGCATCGATGTGCGGGAATATGAAAAGCACACGCTCCGCGAAAGCGTCGGCATGGTGCTGCAAAAGAATGTCCTGTTCGCGGGGACGATCCTGGAAAACCTGCGTTGGGGCAACGAGCAGGCGAGCCTCGAAGAAGTGCAGGCGGCCTGTCGTGCGGCCTGTGCACACGACTTCATCGAGGGCTTCCCGGAGGGGTATGACACCTTCCTGGGGCAGGGCGGCGTCAACCTGTCCGGCGGGCAGAAGCAGCGCATCTGCATCGCGCGCGCACTGCTCAAAAACCCGAAGATCATGATCCTGGACGACAGCACGAGCGCTGTGGACACGGCAACGGACGCCAACATCCGCAAGGCGCTGAAGGAGCAGCTGGCGGGCATGACGACCATCATCATCGCGCAGCGTGTGGCCTCGGTCATGGAGGCGGATCAGATCCTCGTCATGGAAAACGGGCGGATCCGCGACCGCGGGACGCATGCAGAGCTCATGGAGAGCAGCGACATCTATCGTGAGCTTTACGAGTCGCAGCAGAAAGGGGTGGAATGAGATGAGCAGCAAATATGTGCAGCGCCGGGCGGCGCGCCCGAAGGACCTCAAGGGGACGGTTCGCCGAATCCTGGGATATGTATTTTCGTTTAAGGCACAGATCCTGTTGGTGGTCGGCCTTATCGTATTGAGCGTGATCGCGTCGGTTGCGTCCTCCTACTTCTTAAAACCGCTCATCAATGACTATATCACGCCGCTCATTGGGCAGGAGAACCCAGATTTTTCCGGTCTGCTCGGCATGATCGGCATCATGGCGGCGGTGTATCTCACCGGGGCGCTGGCGAGCTTTTTCTATTCGCGCATCATGGTGACGATCTCGACCGGCACGCTGTGCAAGATCCGCATGGACCTGTTCGCGCATTTGCAGAAATTGCCGATCCAATACTATGACACGCATGTGCATGGCGACATCATGAGCCGCTTTACCAACGATACCGACACGCTGCGGCAGATGTTGAGCATGACGCTGCCGCAGATGATCCAGACGATCCTCTCGGTCACGATCACGGCGGTCATCATGATCTGCCTCAATGTGCAGCTCTCGCTCATCGTGTTCGGCATGCTGGGCGTCATGATGCTGGCCATCTACCTGGTGACGCATCGCGGGCAGAGATATTTCAAGCAGGTGCAGGCAGCGATGGGCGACCTCAACGGCTATGCCGAGGAAATGATCGAGGGACAGCGAGTCGTGAAGGTATTCTGCCGCGAGGACACGATCAAGCAGGGCTTCAGCGACATCAACGAGCGCCTGCGCATCGCAGGGCAGACCTCGCAGGGGTGCATGCAGGTGCTGATGCCGATGATGGCGAACCTCTCGTATGTGACCTATGCGATCTGCGCGGCCGTCGGCGCGGCGATGAGCATCCGCGGCGCGCTGGACATCGGTACGATCGCCTCCTTCCTGGAATATTCCCGGACCTTTACGCGCCCGATCACACAGGTCTCCAATCAGTTCAACTACATCATGGCGGCGCTCGCCGGGGCGGAACGCGTCTTCACGCTCCTGGATACACCGGTGGAAGTGGACGAAGGCAATGTGACGCTGGTCTATGCGAAGAAGGACGCCGACGGCGCCCTTGGCGAGTCCGAAAAGCGCACCGGCCTCTGGGCCTGGAAGATCCCGCATAGCGACGGGACGACCGAGCTGCGGGAACTGCGGGGCGATGTGCGGTTCGAACATGTCGTGTTTGGCTATGAGCCGAGCAAGACGGTGTTGAACGACATCAGCCTGTACGCCAAGCCGGGGCAGAAGATCGCGTTTGTCGGGTCGACCGGCGCGGGAAAGACGACCATCACCAATCTCATCAACCGGTTTTATGATGTGCCGGATGGCAAGATCCGCTATGACGGCATCAATATCAATAAGATCAAGAAGGCCGACCTGCGCCGGAGCCTCGGCGTCGTGCTGCAGGACACTAACCTGTTCACCGGCACGGTGCTGGACAACATCCGCTATGGTCGTCTGGACGCGACGGACGAGGAATGCATCGCGGCGGCCAAGCTCGCCAATGCGGATGCCTTCATCCGCAAGCTGCCCAAGGGGTACGAGACCATGCTGGAGGGCAACGGCGGCAACCTCTCGCAGGGGCAGCGGCAGCTGCTGTCCATCGCGCGCGCGGCAGTAGCCGATCCGCCGGTGTTGATCTTGGACGAAGCGACCAGCTCCATCGACACGCGCACCGAGCACCTGATCGAGGCGGGCATGGATCAGCTCATGGAGGGGCGGACGGTGTTCGTCATCGCGCACCGGCTCTCGACCGTGCGCAATTCCGACGCTATCCTGGTGCTGGAGCATGGGCGGATCATTGAGCGCGGCGACCACAAGTCGCTGATCGCCGAAAAGGGAAAATACTATCAGCTGTATACCGGCGCGTTAGAGCTGGAATAACGGCAGGCAAAGGCTCCGCGCGTTCGGGGCCTTTTTTGCTGTGAAGACCGCCTTCTAGGCGGCAGAAATTTGGCGCGGGGCATGCGCTGTGATATAATGAAGAAAATGCGCAAGGCCGACCCGGCGCGCAAGGAAAGGGATGGAAGGAGCAAAGCCGATGTATCGCAATGAGGAAACCTATGTGCTGCTGCATGCGCAGCTTCTCGATGGGACGGAAGGGATGGAGGTCCAGCCGGATCGGGCGATCTATGTCCGGGGCAGCAAGATCGTGAAGATCGCGGATTCCGCCGCACCGGAGGCGGGGTATACGCCGATCGACCTGCACGGGGCCTATGTGCTCCCGGGGCTCATCAACATGCATGTGCACCTGCCAGCGTCGGGCAAGCCGCGCAAGAAGCCGTCCGACCCCAAAAAACTCGTGAAGCTCATCACCTCCTGCGCGCCGATGCGCCGCGTGGGGATCCGCCTGTGCGAGGGGTATGCCAAGACAGAGCTGCTGAGCGGCGTGACGACGATTCGTACCGTCGGCGGTGTGGCGGATTTCGACACCATTCTGCGGGACAAGGCAGCGTCGGGCGCGATCCTTGCGCCGCGGATCCTGGCCTCGGACATGGCGATCTCTGTGCCGGGCGGACATATGGCGGGCTCGCTGGCCTATGAGGCGCACACGCCCGAGGAGGCGGCGGCCTATGTGGACAAGATCGCAAAGACCAAGCCGGATCTCATCAAATTGATGATCACCGGCGGCGTGCTGGACGCGGAGGTCGTGGGGGAACCGGGCGTGCTGCGGATGCCGCCGGAGCTGGTGCGCGCGGCCGCGGACCGGGCGCATGCGCTCGGCATGAAGGTGGCCGCCCATGTGGAGAGCCCGGAGGGCGTGATGGTCGCCCTGCAAAACGGCGTCGATTCCATCGAACACGGCGCACAGCCGAACGAGGAGATGCTCCACCTGTTCCGGGAACGCGGCGCCTTCCAGATCTCGACCATTTCCCCGGCGCTTCCCTACGCACTGTTTGACAG
>CAKTFI010000020.1 GCA_934555865.1 uncultured Christensenellaceae bacterium
GAGAGATTTGTTTTTGCTGCATTGGACTCTGAACGCGCTTGCTTGAATGCAAAAAATAAGATTTATTTTGCGGGAAAATGGCTTGACAATATATATATATTAGTATGTAGAAATTTCGAAAACGAGATTTCTACATTTTTTGTTTTGAGGAGAACCGCATATGAAAAGAATTGTCGCAGGCATCCTAAGTTTTCTCATGTTGTTTTTGTTTGTTGGGTGTGCAAAAGGGGTCAGCCAAGCAGAATACGATGCACTAAAATCCGAATTAGACCATCTCAAAGAGAACTCATCAGAAATCTCTTCCGCGGATATTTCTGCGCCGGACGCAAATATTTCTACACCGGAACCAGAGAAGAAGCCTACTCCCGCTGGGAAATTTGACGAGGAAACTGTACTTTCAAAACTGGAAGTAACGAAGTATTCCTATTCCACAAAATACTGGCATTATGCCTTTCTTGTGATCAAGAACAATTCGGAATTTGACCTTAGGATTTCCGCAGAGATGAAATTTTATAATGATGGAAATCTGGTCGGCGCCAGTTCAGTAAGTCAGGAGGCGGTAGAAGCCGGGACGGAAACGATTCTTTGTACAATGCCGGACGAAGCATTTACGGACATCGAATATACCTTGGAAGCGCAGGAAGAATCTATTTATGAGTGTGTAATATCCGATTTGTCCTATGAAACGACTTCCGCCAAAAAGAAAGAAATTGTCTCCGTTACAAGCAATGGCACAGAAGCTGCCGAATTTGTAGAAGGATATGTACTCTTTTTTGAAGGGGATACGCTCGTTGATTCTGATGATGCTTATTTTACGGATGACGACTCTGAGATAAAACCCGGAAAAACAATTACCAAGGAACTAGAGTGCAGTAAAAATTATGATTCTATAAAAATCTACTTCACCGGACGCCGCTATTAAGGTTTGGCTTTCCAAGAGCGAAGCTGTTGTTCAATATTACAAAAATTTGTTTCAGAGAAACCAGATAAAATGAAGAGAGCGCTGTTCCTGTTACGGGGACAGCGCTTTTTGCCCTCTTGACAAGTCAAAAAATAGGAATAAAATAAGAATAAATTGTTTTATGTACATAGGAGACTGATATGGACGCACGAGAATTTGCGGGAATGATGCTGGATTTGGAACGGATCTCCCGTGCTAGCGTAGAAAACCTCTTCTTTCGCAGTTGTGCGCAATATGAGCTCTCCATGAACGAATTGCGGCTTTTACTGGAACTGCACAAGGCAGGGCGCAGCACCGTGGGCGAAGTGAGCGATGTCCTGGGGATCCTGCGCGGGAACATGGCGGGACTGGCAAAGCCGTTGGAACGGCGCGGGTGGATCCGCCGGGTGCGCAGCCTGGAGGACGAACGCGTCGTCTTTTTGGAACTCACCGCGGCGGGAGAGGCCAAGGCGGAGGGGATCCTGAGTCAGGTACAGGAACGATTTGCGCCGATTTTGCAAAACGAGCCGCCGGAAACAGCAGAGGCCATCCTTGCCGGGCTCAAGGCGTTGTATGCGCTGCTTGCGCAGATTTGAACGGGAAAGGCTTGACGAACCGCCCCGAATCTTTTACAATGAAATCAGAAGAATATTCCGCTTTCTGTAACTGACGGATCTATGGATTACCATGGGGGAGCAGAGAGAATTGAATGCCGGCCGTCTGGGTAATCGCTTTCGCATAGATGATGCGGAGGGGTTGCCCTTTTTCTTTTTTACAGAGAGAAACGGGAATACATGGGAGGATGCTATCATGAGTTTGGATGTCTATGAAGCGCACAGGATCGGCGATCTGTTGCGCACAAACGCTTACCCCGGCCGGGGAATCGTCGTCGGGAAGACGGCGGACGGCGCGCATGCGGCCATTGCGTACTTTATCATGGGGCGCAGCGAGAACAGCCGCAACCGCATTTTTGTGGAACGGGGCGAGGATGTGACCATCTATCCGTTCGATGAAAGCAAGGTGGAAGACCCGTCGCTCATCATCTATTCGCCGATCCGCGTGCTGGATAGCCGGGTGATCGTTACCAACGGTGACCAGACGGACACGATCTATGAGGGCCTGCAACAGGGCAGTTCTTTCGCGGGCGCGCTGGAGACACGCACATTTGAGCCAGATGCCCCCAACTTCACGCCGCGCATCAGCGCCCTTCTGGACCTGGGTGCGGGGGATTTTTCCTATCAGATGAGCATTTTAAAGAGCGCTGACGCGCAGGGCAGCGCGTGCAGCCGCTATACCTTCTCCTATCCGGCGATCGCTGGTGTGGGGCATTTCCTGCACACCTATCACAGCGACGGTTCGCCGATCCCGACCTTTCAGGGCGAGCCGGAACGCATCTGCCTGGACGGCACGATCGACGAATTTACGCAGGAGATTTGGAGCTCGCTGCATGCGGAGAATAAGATTTCGCTCTATACCCGCTATATCGACTTGAACACCGGCAAGGTCGAAAGCCGGCTGCATAATAAAAACCAATAAAGAGGCAACTATGAAAGAATTTGAATTGAAATACGGCTGTAACCCGAACCAGAAGCCTGCGCGCATCTATATGCGACAGAGCGAAGACCTGCCGATCGAGATTTTGGGCGGTCGTCCGGGCTACATCAACTTTTTGGACGCGTTCAACAGCTGGCAGCTGGTGCGGGAGCTCAAGGCGGCGCTGCACATGCCGGCGGCGACCTCCTTTAAGCATGTCAGCCCGACCTCGGCGGCGCTGGCCATCCCCATGAGCGAGGAATTGCAGCGCGCCTGCTTTGTGCAGGATGTCAAGGGCCTTGCGGATTCGCCGATGGCGACCGCCTATGCGCGCGCCCGTGGGACGGATCGCATGTCCTCCTTCGGCGACTGGATCGCCCTGAGCGACACCTGCGATGTGACGACGGCCAAGCTCATCCGCCGCGAGGTGTCGGACGGCATCATCGCGCCGGGCTACACGCCGGAGGCGCTGGAGATCCTCCGCAAAAAGCGCAAGGGCAGCTACAACATCATCCAGATCGACCCCAGCTATGAGCCGGAGCCGATCGAGCGCAAGCAGGTTTTCGGCGTCACTTTTGAGCAGCAGCGCAATTCCATCCACATTGACGAATCGCTGCTCACCAACCTGGTGACCCAAAACAAAAACCTCCCGCCGGAGGCCAAGCGCGACCTCATCGTCTCGCTCATCACACTCAAGTATACGCAGTCCAATTCCGTCTGCTATGCGGTCGACGGGCAGGCCATCGGCGTCGGCGCAGGGCAGCAGTCGCGCATCCACTGCACGCGCCTCGCGGGCGGCAAGGCGGACTTTTGGCACTTGCGGCAGCATCCGAAGGTCTTGAACCTGCCGTTCCGCAAGGAAATCGGTCGCCCCGAGCGGGACAACGCCATTGACATCTACCTTGGCGACACGAGCGAGGAGATTTTGGCGGACGGCAAGTGGGAAGCCTTCTTCACCGAGCGCCCGGAGGCGTTTTCCAAGGAGGAGCAGCAGGCATACCTTGCGGGGATTCACGGCGTTTCGCTGGGCAGCGATGCCTTCTTCCCGTTCGGCGACAATATCGAGCGCGCCCATCGCAGCGGCGTGAGCTATGTCGCACAGCCGGGCGGTTCGGTGCGGGATGACAATGTCATTGAGGTCTGCGACCGCTATGGCATGGCGATGGCCTTTACGGGTGTCCGCCTGTTCCATCATTGAGGCACGACGCACAATAGGTGCAAACAAAAAGCGTTCTCCCCACTCCGGGGAAAACGCTTTTTGTTTGCTGTTCGTGGGGGATTCAGTCCTGCATCGCCTTTCCGAGGAAGGCGATCGTGTGTTCCGGCGTCTGCGCATACGCGCCGTATTCCTGCCCGGCGAGCTCTGCCGCCTTTCCGCAGAGGTAGGCCGCGCCATAGGCGCTTTCGCACGGCGAGAGCCCCTGGGCAAGCAGGGCCCCGATCACGCCGCTCAGCACATCGCCGGAGCCGCCCTTTGCCATCCCCGGCGTGCCTGCCGTGATAAGATAGCTCGCCTCTCCATCCGTCACCACACTGGTCGCGCCCTTTAGGAGGAGGACGACGCCGGTTTTTTTGGCGTATGCTCGCGCATGCGCCAGCGGGTTTTGCAGGATGTCCCGCAGGGGAAGGCCGCTGAGCCGCGCAAATTCGCCGGGATGCGGTGTGAGGACGGTATTCGCCCCAAAGTGGGCGATGCCCATCTGCGCGCAGAGGTTGAGCGCGTCGGCGTCCAGCACCTTCGGGAGATCCATTTCCGCCACCTGCTGGACAAGTGGCTGCGATTCCGGTCGTGTACCCATGCCCGGGCCGACGACTAGGGCGGTACAGCCCTCCGCCGCTTTGAAAAAGTTGTCACAGCACAGGAAATCCTCCGCCGAAGAGATGTCCCTGGCAAGGGCCAGGGGCACTTCCCGCTGCGCTAGATCCTGCACATAGCGGCAGCCGAGCAGGCAGGTGATCCCGGCGCCGCCGGCAATGGCGGAGCGCAGGGCGAGCATGGCCGCGCCGCCCATCCCGCGGGAACCGGCGGCAATGCCTACGCGCCCAAAGCTCCCCTTGTGCGTATTCTGCGTACGCGCAGGCAGACGGAAGGAATCCACCCAGAAAAGCGCCGAAGAAGTGGGGAAAGGGCCTTGCGCCGGGGCGATGGGCGTGACGCAGAGCTTGCCCGCATAGTCCCGCCCGGGGAAGAGCAGGTGCCCAGGTTTGGGTGCTGCGAAAGTGATAGTTTTATGCGCCTGTACCGCTTCCTCCACCTGCCCGGAATCAGCATATACCCCGGAAGGGATGTCGATCGCATAACATTTGGCCGTGTGTGCGCGCATGCGGCGGATGACCTCCAAAAAGACGCCTTGCGGCGGGCGGTTGAGCCCGATCCCAAACAGACCATCGACCATCACCTGTGCAGATTGGGCGAAAAAAGCGTTGAGGGTCTGCTCGTTGAGCAGCGTATACTGCCCGCTTCTTTGAAAATAGAGGAAGTTCGTGCGCGCGTCGCCTGTGAAGTCCTCGGTCAGGACGCCGAGGCGCACGGAATAGCCCTGCGTGAGTAGGATGCGGGCGACGGCGAGCGCATCCCCGCCGTTATTGCCGCGCCCTGCAATGCACAGCACGGTACAGGGGGTGAGAAAATCCGCAAAGATTTCCCGGCAGACGGCGTTCGCGGCCTGCTCCATCAATAAGAGGCCGGGGATTTTTCGTTCTTTGATCAACATTTGATCCATATTTCGCACCTGTTCGGCGGATAAAAGCGGTATCATGCGGCGGTTCCTCCTCGCAATACGGAAAGTAATGGCATAAAAAGCTTCCCTTTTCTGCCCAAACTATGCTACAATACGCTTAGTTACAAAATTGTAATATTTGTATTGCTATCACTATTATACTGCGTCGGGCAGAGGCGGGAAAGAGGAAGATCGTGAAGTCGGGAGTATTCAGTGAAAATTTATATAAATACCGCATGTTGAAAAAGATTACACAGCGGGAGGTGGCGGACCGTATCGGCGTGCGTCAGCAGACGGTCGCGGCCTGGGAGGCCGGACGCTCCACGCCTTCGCCGGACATCCTCTGCGGCCTAGCGCAGATCTTTGAGATCACGACGGACGAGCTTCTAAAGCGTGGAGAGGAAATGGCGCAGGATTGGCCGATGCAGCGGCTGCAGGTGCCCGTTTTGCGAGAGAGGGTCTTGGCGGAGGGCGCGCTGTTGTTGCCGGAAAACATCGCGGCTTATCGGCAGTTGCTCGGGCGGCCGGATGCAAAATGCTTTTTGTTCCGCTGCACAGATGACAGTATGTCGCCCATTGTCTGCAAAAACGACCTGGTGCTGCTGGAGTCCTGCACGGAGGCGGTGCAGACGGGGATCTACCTTTTCCGCGGGGAAGGGGGGGCGCTTTTGCTGCGCAAGGCGGAAGCACTGCCGGAGGGAATACTCCTCCTGCCATATAACCCCGCAGAAGCGGCGGGAATTTTCCTGCCCGCGTCCGCCGCACCGGCGGCATGGCAGATCGTCGGGCGTGCAAAAGAGGTGCTACGCGTCCTGGATGAGAAGCGGGAATAAAAGTTTTTGAAAGAATTCATAAAAAAAGTTGCAAAAAATATTTGTAATTGCGCACGCATTTGATATAATAGGTTCATAAAAAATTTTTGAGTGGAAACACGAAAATGTGGAAAAGGATGGTATCATTATCATGGATTACATCACGAGAGTATATCAAATGGTAGAAGCCAAAAACTCGCACGAGCCGGAATTCCTCCAGGCCGTAAAGGAAGTTTTGGATTCTCTGCGCCCGGCGATCGAGCAAAACCCGCAATATGAACAGGCAGGCATCCTGGAGCGCCTGGTAGAGCCGGATCGGCAGATCCTGTTCCGCATTCCGTGGGTGGACGACAACGGCAAGGTGCATGTCAACCGCGGCATGCGTGTGCAATTCAACAACTCCGTCGGCCCCTACAAGGGTGGCTTGCGCCTGCACCCGTCGGTCAACCTTAGCATCATTAAGTTCCTGGGCTTTGAGCAGATCTTCAAGAACTCTCTTACGGGGCTGCCGATTGGTGGCGCCAAGGGTGGTTCCGACTTTGACCCGAAGGGAAAGAGCGATATGGAGATCATGCGCTTCTGCCAGAGCTTTATGAACGAGCTCTATAAATACATCGACGCGGACATCGATGTTCCGGCGGGAGATATCGGTGTCGGCGGCAGAGAGATCGGCTATCTGTATGGTCAGTATAAGAAGCTGACCAACAACTTCCACGGTGTGCTCACGGGCAAGGGCCTCCCGTATGGCGGCTCTCTAGCGAGAACGGAAGCGACCGGTTATGGCCTCGTCTATTTTGTGAACGAGATGATCGGCGAAAAGGGCAAGAGCCTCAAGGACGCGACGGTTCTTGTGTCTGGCTCCGGCAATGTCGCGATCTACGCGGTGGAAAAGGCGCAGCAGTACGGCGCCAAGGTTGTGGCCATGTCCGATTCCAACGGCTATGTCTATGACAAGGACGGCATCAAGCTGGACATCGTCAAGGACATCAAGGAAGTCAAGCGCGGCCGCATCAAGGAATATGCCGAGAGAGTGCCGGGTGCGGAATACCACGAAGGCTGCGCCGGCATCTGGACGATCCCGTGCGACATCGCCCTGCCGTGCGCAACGCAGAACGAGATCAGCGAAGAATCCGCAAAGGCATTGGTCGCAAACGGTTGCTATGCGGTCGGCGAAGGCGCGAACATGCCGACGACGCTGGAGGGCACCAAGGTGTTCCAGGAAAGCGGCGTGCTCTTTGCCCCGGGTAAGGCCTCCAACGCCGGCGGCGTTTCGGTCTCTGCGCTGGAAATGTCGCAGAACAGCATGCGCCTGTCCTGGACCTTCGAGGAGGTCGACGCAAAGCTGCAGGAGATCATGAAGAACATCTATGCGCATTGCCGGGATGCTGCCGAAAAGTATGGCTATAAGGATAACTTCGTTGTCGGCGCCAACATCGCCGGCTTTGAAAAGGTCGCAAACGCCATGCTTGCACACGGCATCGTCTGATTTTTAGCTTTTCAAAAGCGGTTCCTTCGGGAGCCGCTTTTTTGTACAATTCGCATTTTTGTGCTATACTATGTGTTGCTTCTTCTGCGGCAACGCGAAAGAGGAAATGTGTTACAGGAGTTTTCTATGAAACAGACCAAACGAAAAATCATCGATGTGCATGCACATATTTTTCCGGAAAAAATTCGCGAAAAGGCGGTAGAAGCTATCGGCGAATTCTATGCCGCCCCCATGCAGCGCAAGGGATCACCGGACGATCTTTTGACCTATCGCGAAAAGGCGGGGATCGACTATTTCGTCGTCCATTCGGTGGCGACGGCGCCCAAGCAGGTGCTGCACATCAACGACTTTATCCATGCGCAGATGCAGGAGCACCCGGAGCTCATCGGCTTTGCCACGCTGCACCCCAAGATGGAGGGCCTGGCGGAGGAGATCGAGCGCGTGATCGGGCTTGGCTTTTCCGGCATCAAGCTGCACCCGGATTTTCAGCAGTTTGACATCGACGCGCCCGAGGCGCAGCAGCTGTATACCTTGGTGGACAACCGCCTGCCGATCCTGCTGCACATGGGCGATGCGCACAAAACCTTTTCGCACCCGAAGCGGCTCGCGCGGATGGTGGAGCAGTTTCCGGCGCAGGTGTTCATCGGCGCGCACTTCGGCGGATACAACGCCTGGGACGATGCGGAGACCTACCTGATCGGCAAAACAAACATCTATATCGACACCTCGAGCTCTCTGTTTGCGATCTCGCCGGAGCGCGCCAAGGCCATGATCGAACGGCACGGCGTGGACAAGGTGCTGTTCGGGACAGACTATCCCATGTGGGACCCGGCGGAGGAGTTGGAGCGATTTTTGCAGATCCCGCTCTCCGAAGAGGAACGCGCGGCGATTTTATATGAAAACGCGGCAAAACTTTTGAAGCTGGAAGTATAATCGCGCGCTTTGGTGGAAAAGATAGCAGTGAGCCTCCATGGAGTGTCTGCCAATTGGCTTATAGCTCAAGTATGAAGTGTGTAGAAAACACCGAACGCAAACGGCCGGCAAATGAGAATATAAAATGCACAGACTTCCATCAGGCTTTTGAAAGAGTTCTTGCGATTTGCAATGAACTCTTTTTTTATGGGCACTTTCCGCGGTATAATGGTTATACTACAGGCGGCTCCTGATAAGACCGAGGCCGCGGCCAGGAGTAAGTGGCAATCAGCAAACGAAAGCGAGGAAGAAACGATGGGGATCGAGAAAAGCTGGAATATTCAGATCGGCTGCATGGAACGGGGAGAGAGGAACAAGATCAGCGATGTTGCGGGCGTCACCGTCGGGCATTGCACCTTGTGCGACGGGGCGGTACAGACCGGCGTGACTGCGCTGCTGCCGCATGCGGGAGACCTGTTTCACGACAAGGTCATGGCGGCCTGCCATGTGATCAACGGCTTCGGCAAGAGCGTCGGGCTCCTGCAGATCGAAGAGCTCGGCTCGATCGAGACGCCGATCCTGCTCACAAATACCCTGAGCGTGGGCACGGCAAGTCAGGCGCTTGTCGAATATATGCTAGAGAGAAATTCGGACATCGGTGCGACGACCGGGAGCGTGAATCCCATCGTCTGCGAATGCAATGACGGGGAATTAAACGACCTGCGCGGCCTGCATGTGCATGGGGAACATGTGCGCTATGCGCTTTCCCACTGCACCGCAGAATTTGCGGAAGGCGCCGTGGGCGCAGGGCGCGGCATGCGCTGCCATGAAATGAAGGGCGGGATCGGCTCCTCTTCGCGCACCTTCCTGCTGGACGGGCGGAAATACACCTTGGGTGCACTGCTGCTTACCAATCACGCACTGGCACGAGACCTGATCATCGACGGGACACCGGTCGGGCGCATGTTGTTTCCGGGCGACAGCGGGGCAAAGGACAAGGGATCCGTGATCACGATCCTCGCCACGGATGTCCCTCTGTCGGAGCATCAGCTAAAGCGCCTCTGTCGGCGCGTCGCGGTCGGGCTGAGCCGGACCGGGTCGATGATGTGCAACGGAAGCGGGGAGATCGTCCTGGCGTTTACGACGGCAAACCGGATCCCGCACTACCCGGAGAGGGACATCCTGCCCTGCGGCAGAGTCCGGGACAACGCGATGGATATCCTATTCCGCGCCGTCTCCGAAGTTGTGGAGGAATCCGTTTTGAGCTCTATGCTGCATGCCGAGGCCGTCACAGGGCGGGATGGCAGGACAGTGCCTTCCTTGGCGGATCGTTTGCGTAAAAGCGGCATTCGGTTTGGGGAAATGTAAGAAGGCTCGTCAAATAGATGCGCCGCTCCGGCGATGGGGGATGCTTCTTGCTTCCACGCGGCGGGAAGCGGCGCAGTGTTTTGATATCTATTTTGGGCATAAAAAAGGGGATAAGCAAAGTTTGCTTATCCCTTGGCAGGGGAGACGCGACTCGAACACGCAACCGGCGGTTTTGGAGACCGCTGCTCTACCAATTGAGCCACTCCCCTTCATTTCTGAATTGCGATTTGCAATCAAGAACGATATATATTATAATCTATTTAGAGATGTTCGTCAAGAAGTTTCTTGCGATCTGTAAAAAGAAGGGCCGAGCGATGATACCGACGGAAAATATCCAAAACAAATATACGCGCGCGCAGGCACAGGCGGACTATAAAGAGGTCACGATCTATACCGACGGCGCCTGCTCGGGGAATCCGGGTCCCGGCGGCTGGGGGGCTGTGCTCATCTACCGGGGGCAGGAAAAGGAGCTTTCGGGCTACTATTCGGAGTCGACCAATAACCGGATGGAGCTCACCGCCGCGCTCAAAGCCCTGCAAGCCCTAAAAGTCCCGTGCCGCGTAAAGCTCTACACGGACAGCGCCTATCTCTGCAATGGGTTTAACAGCGGCTGGACGATGGCGTGGGAGCGCAACGGCTGGATCAATTCCAAAAAGAAGCCGGTGGAAAATCAGGACCTCTGGATGGCATTGGTCAACGAGACCAAGATGCACAATGTGGAATGGATTAAGGTCAAGGGGCATGCGGACAACGCCTATAACAACCGCTGCGACAAATTGGCGACGGATCAGATCAAGCGCCACAAGGCGGAGTAGCCGCATCAGGGGAAATAGCGAGAACCAGCGGGGAAAATATGGTTTTCATGGGCATTCAGGGACCAAGCCGAGAAGCTTTCTGTAAGAGGCAAAACGCGTACCGCCGTGTCGTGGCATCCGTCTTTTGAAAGACTGGCAATTGTAATGCAAGACTTATAAGACGATTCACCAGAAAGCGCTGGGAACAATTGGCGATCACGGAATACAATCAGGCAATTAGACCGATAAATAAATTGGAAAATCAGCAGACATAAGCCATACGACCAATAATTAATAAATAATATTAGAATACGCCGAGCGGCTAAGTTTTGAGATGCTGCCGGTCGGCAAGCCTGGACGAGAGATTTGCCAAGAAATCCGTAAACCGAATCGATTTGCGAATTTGCGGTTGGGTTGCGATTGTGGGCTGCGTTGGGTTTATGGGCTTGGGCTGCGGCGCGGCTTGCCATTTCATAAAAGTTATATCGTTTCATTGAAGAAGTGCAAGAACAATCGCAGCTGACAAAGCGACAAACCGCAAAAAGAAAAAGATGAGACGCCCATTATAATATAATAAGATCGGATCAAGAAATAAAAAATTTGCAAAACGCCTCCGCGGCACTTAGGGGCAGTCGGAAAGCGCGAGAGAAGGGCAAACACAACTCTTCGTAAAACACAAGTTTTACGAAGAGTTGTTGCGTTTTCGCGCAAAACCTGCTATACTGAGCTTGTCCGGCGGCGTTTGAGCCAATTTGCAAAGTTTGAGCAATTTTCGCCCATTGCCGTTTTGCGTTATGCCGCTTTTCTCGGTTTTGGGATTCCCCTTGGGCATGTTGAACTTTCCTTTGCTGATTGCTTTTGCTTGGTCTTCCTAGGCGGCGTGGTTCCGGTTTGCGTCCCTCCGGCAAATGCAGAGTTTGCACAAACGGGTCGTTTTGGGACTGCTCGGCATGGTTTCTTCTGCAAACACTTCCCCCGCAATCCATTCGTCCCTCCGTCTATAGCGGCATGACATCCATTTTCTTGAAATTTCTTACATTACATGAGGTATTTTATTATGGCGCGATCCTATCATGAGGAACAAAATTTAGAATACGCACAGCGCATCCGCGAGATCTGCGAGGAGATGCCGCTCTGGTTTATCGATTTTATCCGCTCGCAGGCAGATGTGCTGACACCGCTCACGCGGTTCAATTACTGCATCGACGCCCGCATCTTTTTCACCTACCTGATCCAGGAACACCGGGATTTCTATGGCTATGCTATGCACCAGATCACGCCAGCCATGCTGGGCGCGCTCACGCACAAGGATCTGGAGGTGTATGTGGAATACCTCGGGTACTACATCAAGGTCGAGGCGGCCGACGAGGAGCAGGCCGAAGCAGACGGCGCGTCGCAGGAATTGGAGTACGAAAACGGCGAGCGCGGCAAGGCGCGCAAAATCGCCAGCCTGCGCTCCATGTATAAATACCTGTATAAGAACGAGCTCGTGCAGGCAAACCCGGCAGAGCTGCTTTCTACGCCCAAGATCCACGAAAAGACGATCATCCGCCTGACGCCGGAAGAGATCTCCCGCCTGCTGCGCACGATCGAGGAGGGCGAGGGCCTGAGCGAGCGCCAAAAGGCGTATCAAAAAAAGACGATCAAGCGAGACCTCGCCATGATCGTCCTGTTTTTGACCACGGGCATCCGCGTGAGCGAGCTGGCCGGGCTGGACATTTCGGATATCGATTTTGAAACAAATTCCTTCCGCATCGTCCGCAAGGGCGGAAACGAGAGCATCCTGTATTTTGGGCAGGAAACGGCGGAGGCGCTGCAAAGCTATCTGGAGGAGCGGCAGACGCTCGGGACCTATGAACGCCAGTCTCCCCTCTTCCTGTCCATGCAGAACAAGCGGATCAATGTCCGCTCCATCGAAAACCTGGTCAAGAAATACGCGCTTGCCGCGGTGCCGCTCAAGAAAATCACACCACACAAGCTGCGCAGCACCTACGGTACGATGCTCTATCAAAATACGGGCGACATTTACCTCGTGGCCGATGTACTTGGCCATAAGGATGTCAACACCACGCGCAAGCACTATGCCGCCATGAGCGAAGAAAACCGCAAGATGGCGGCGCGTGCGATCCAGCTTAGAGAAGAGAAGTAAGCCCCATGTCCTGCAATGCCAGGCAGAGCGCCAGTTCCACGCTTTCCAGCGTCAACCCGCCCTGGAAATAGGCCGTATACGGTTCGCGGAGCGGCGCATCGGCCGAAAGCTCGATCGTGCTCCCCTGGATAAAGCTCCCCGAAGCCATGATGATGGGCGAATCGTACCCCGGTTGCTCGTCCGGGAAGGGCACGGCGTTGGCATCCACCGGGCTGGCCTTCTGGATGGCGCGGATGAGCGCGATCAGCTCTTCCTGGCTCTTGCAGGTGATGGACTGCGCGATGTCCGAACGCGGCTCGTTCGGCTTCGGGCAGACATCATACCCGAGGGAGGAAAACGCCTCGGTGAACAGCGTCGCGCCCACGAGCGCCGTGAACACCGTGCTCGGCGAGAGGTAGATGCCCTGGAAGAACGCGCGGTACCCCGCCGCGTAGGAACCGATCTCCATGCCAGTGGTCGGCGTCGTAAAGCGCGCGGCGATGCGGTCGATGGCGCGCTTGGTCCCCGCGATATATCCGCCGGTCGGCGCGATACCGGACCCCGGGTTCTTGATGAGCGAGCCGATGATGACATCGGCGCCGACCTCCGTCGGTTCCTGCCGCTCGGTGAATTCCCCATAGCAGTTGTCGACCACGACATATACATCCGGGAATTTTTCCTTGATGGCCGTCGCTGCGCGGCCGATTTGCGCCACCGTGAGCGCCGGGCGCGCGGTATATCCCTTGGAGCGCTGGATGTGCACCACGCGGATGGACTTGTCGAGGTACAGGCGGTCCAGCACCGCGTCGATGTCGATGTCGTTTTCCGGCGTCAGCGCGATCTCGTCGTACTTGATCGCATATTCCGCCAGACCGCCGACCGTGTTTTCGTTATCCAGCCCGAGGGAGCTGATGAGCGTGTCATACGGCCGCCCCGTCACGCACAGGAGCGTGTCCAGCGGGCGCAGCAGGCCATAGAGCGCCATGCAGATGGAATGCGTCCCCGAAGCCAAGAGCGGGCTGACGATCGCCGCTTCCGCACCAAAGATCTCTGCAAACAGCTCGCAGAGCTTTTCCCGGCCAATGTCTGCCAGGCCATAGCCGGTGGACGGCGTGAAGTGCCGCTCCTCGACGCCGACCTTTTGGAAGGCGTGCAGCACCTTGAGCGAATTATATTCCTTGACCGCCTCCATCGCGGCGATCTTATCGGCGCAGCGCCGCTTGATTTTGAACACATAGTCGATGACGCGGTCATCGATCCCGTATACCTCGCGTAAAATACTCTTCATCTTAGTTCTTTCCTCAATTCTTCTTTATTCGTATATCGATCCATGCCATATGTCGCATGCTGTCATGTTTTTGGAAATGGTGCCGAGCTCAGTCCAGCCGGTCCTCCCCTACTTCCTCGCCATGTAAAAACGCTGCGATCTCCCGCTCCATGGCGGCAAGTTCCTGCGCGCGATCCGCATATTCCTCGGCAAAAAACCATTTGATCTGCGGTTCCCGCCGAAACCAGGTCAGCTGCCGCTTGGCAAAATGCCGCGTATTCTGCTTAATCTTTTCCGTGACCTCGGCAAGCGTCGCCTCCCCCGCAAAGTACGGGAGGAATTCCTTATATCCGATCGCCAGGAAGGCCGGGATATTTGCTCCATACGCCCGATAGACCGCCTCCGCCTCCCGGCACAGGCCCTGCGCCATCATTTGATCGACGCGCAGGTTGATATCCCGATACAGCTGCGCGCGGTCCTTGTTGACGCCGAGCACCAGCGTGTCGTAATGCTCCTGCGGCCTGCGAAAGGCATATGGCTCCTGTGCCGCTTCATTTTGCAGGATCTCCAGCCGCCGGATCAGGCGCTTTGTGTCGTTTTTGTGGATGCGCGCCGCTGCGGCGGGGTCTTTCTTCAGCAGCTCTATATACAGCCTGTCTGCGCCGCCGGGGGCGTCGTACTGTTGCGAAAGCTGCTCGCGCAGGGCGTCGTCCGGCGCGGCGTCCGTGAAGTCGACCTGGTACAGCAGCGCGTGGATGTATAGCCCCGTTCCGCCGACGGCGATGGGGAGCTTGTCGCGCGCCCAGATGTCCTGCATCCGCCGCTGCGCCTCCTGCTGATAGGCCGCCACGCTATAGGGGGCGTCCGGCGCGATCTCCCCGAACAGATGATGCGGGATGCCCGCCTGTTCCTCCGGCAGCGGCCGCGCCGTGCCAATGTGCATATCGCGGTAGATCTGCATGGAATCCGCGCACAGGATCTCTCCCGCAAAGTCGCGCGCAATGGACAGCGCCAGGTCTGTCTTCCCGGCGGCTGTCGGCCCCGTGATGAGCAGGAGCTTCTGTTTTTCTTTCTGCATGTCTCCTCATACCCTCCGTTTGAAGCCTTCCTCCAGCTGCGTGCGCGTCAGCGTGATGGCGATGGGGCGGCCGTGCGGGCAATGCGGGATCTTCCCCTGCATGAGGCTGGTCTCCACCAATTCGCGGATGTCCGCCTCGCTCATGCGCATGCCGCCCTTGATCGCGCGCTTGCACGCGCCCTTGGCGATTTTTTCGCGCCGCACCTGCAGGGAGCCCTCCCCGCGGTCCAGATTGCCGAGCATGTCCTGAAAGGTCTGCCGGATGTCCGTATCGCCTAAAATCTGCGGATAGGCTGTCACCGTGCAGGAATGCAGGTCGATCCGCGCCAGGCAGAAGCCCATATCCGAGAGCAACGAGCGGTTTTCCTCCAGAAGCTGCGCCTCCGCCGGGGTGATCTCCATGCGGAGCGGCGTCAACAGGTGCTGGATCACCAAGCGCTTGGAGATCCCCGCCATCAGTTCGTCATAAATCTTCCGCTCGTGCGCCGCGTGCTGATCGATCAGGTACAGCGTCGAAGCGTATTCGATGATCAAATAGGTCTCGAAGGCGACGCCCACGATGCGGAAATCCACACGCCCCCGGAAAATATCCGGCGCCTGTTCTGCCTTTGTCTCGATGTCCGCACGGCGCTCCTCCACCTGCGAGAGCGACTGCCCAAAGGCCTGCGCGGCTGCTTCCTCCGCGACGGGCGGAGAGCGGTCCGGCGCCGCCTCGATCGGCAGCGTACCCCCGCTCTCATGCAGCGAGAGGGGCTGCGTCGTTTGCAGAGCGGCGTCCTGCGCATATTGCAGGATCTCGTCGATCCGCTCCGAAAGCGCCGGGTCGAGCACGGAATCCGTCCGGCGCACGGCCTCTGCCGCAGGCTGCGGCGGAGCAAAGAGAGGCGGCGTTCGCTCTGCCGCTTCTTCGGCGCGCCTCGCAGGTGCGTCCTGTTCCGCCATGTAGCGCTTTGTGTCGGCTTCACGCTGCGGTGCGGTTGATTCTATCGCTTCTCTTTTTGGCTCTTCCCGCTCTGACGGGGACGGTGCCCATGGCTTTGGGGCCGGCCGATTTTCCACCTTCTCCGCCGCCGGAGAGACTCCCTTTTGCGGCGGAAGCTCCAGCGCCGGCGGGCGGTAGGTGCTGCGCAGCGCCTGTTCCAGCGCCGAGATGAGCACATATTCCACCTCGTTCTCGTCCCGGAAATGCACCGCCAGCTTGTTCGGGTGGACATTGACATCCACCTCCTCCGCCGGGAGCGTCAATTGCAGCACATAGAACGGGTAATTGTTCTTGAGCAAGCGCTCGCCATAGGCGTGCATCACCGACCGCTGCACCAGCGAATTTTTGACATAGCGGCCGTTGACGAGCAGTGTGCCGTGCTTCTGCGTCTTATACGCCTGGAACGGCGCGCCGATATACCCGCGCAGATAGGTCTGATTCAGCCGGAAATCCACGGGGATCAGGGCGTTTTTCATGCCGAAGCCATATACGCTGTAGATCGCGTCCTCCAGTTTGCCGTTGCCCGGGCTGTGGTAGACGACCTTGTCCCCCGCCGTATAGCGGAAGGAGATCTGCGGGTTGGCGAGGATGAGGCGCGCGACCATATCCGAGATGAGCGCCGCCTCGGCTCCCGGCTTTTTTAAGAATTTCAGGCGCGCAGGCGTGTTGTAAAACAGGTTTTCCACGAGCACGGTCGTCCCGTCCGGGAGCCCTGCCTGCCGGAGGGATTCCACCTGCCCGCCGCGGGCATACAGCTCCGATCCAAACGCGGCGTTTTTCGTCCGCGACTTGATGGTGAGCATGGACACCGCCGCGATACTGGCCAGCGCCTCTCCGCGAAAGCCCATGGAATGGATGTGCTCCAGGTCCTCCAGCGTGAAGATCTTGCTGGTCGCGTGCTTGACGACGGTGAGCGGCATGTCCTCCGGCACGATCCCCTCGCCGTTGTCCGACACGCGGATCTCGCGGACGCCTCCCTCCGCAATGGAAATGGCGATGGCGGTCGCGTGCGCATCGATCGAATTTTCAAGCAGTTCCTTGACGATCGAGGCGGGGCGTTCGACGACCTCCCCCGCCGCGATGCGCGAAGCAACCGTTTCGTTTAAGATTTGTATTTTTCCCATAGATCAGTTGTCTTCCAAAACTTTCTGCCGCAAATCGTTGAGCAGAGAGAGCGCCTCGAGCGGCGTCAGGCTGTTGATGTCCAGCGCACGCAGCGCGGAAAGCACATGTTCCTCCTGCTCCGTCCGCCGGTTCTCCGTCTGCGCGTCCGCCCGCGAAAGGTCGATGCCGGCAAGGTCCGTGCTCGACTGCTCCTCCAAAAGCGACAGAAGCGCGCGGGCGCGCGAAATGAGCGCCTCCGGGAGCCCGGCCAGCTTGGCCACATCGATCCCGAAGCTCTTGTCCGCGCCGCCGCGCACGATCTTGTGCAGAAACAGGATCTCCCGGTGAAATTCCTTCACGCCGACGGAGTAATTGCGCACGCCGGGGATCATGCGCTCCAGCGCGGTGAGCTCGTGATAATGCGTGGCAAACAGCGTCTTTGCACTGATGCCCCCTTCCCGCAGGATGTATTCGATGGTCGCCCAGGCGATGCTCAAGCCGTCGAGCGTGCTCGTCCCCCGGCCGATCTCGTCCAGGATGAGCAGGCTCTTCTCGGTCGCGTTGTTTAAGATGCTGGCCAACTCATTCATCTCCACCATAAAGGTGCTCTGCCCGGAGGCCAGGTCGTCCGACGCACCGACACGGGTAAACACGCGGTCGACGATGCCGATCTTGGCCGATTCCGCCGGGACAAAGCTGCCCATCTGCGCCATGAGCACGATGAGGCCGACCTGCCGCATGAAGGTGCTCTTCCCGGCCATGTTGGGACCGGTGATGATGAGGAGCTTGTCCTCCTTTGCATCCATATATACATCGTTTGGGACAAAGTCCTGCCGCGCGGCGCGCTCCACGACTGGGTGCCGCCCGCCTACGATCTTCAGTGTGCCATCCTCACGAATCTGTGGCTTTACATAGTTATAGTCATAGGCCGCCTGCGCAAAGGATTGCAGCGCGTCGGCCACAGCGATGCAGTTTGCGTTTTCCTGCATCGCCTCCATGTGCTGTTCCAGCTTTTCGCGCACCGTCTGGAAGAGCTGATACTCCAGCTTGTTGCACTTATCTTCCGAGGACAGGAGCATGTCCTCCAATTCCTTAAGTTCCTGTGTGATATACCGCTCGCTGCCCGTCAGCGTCTGCCGCCGCGTGTAGCGGTACGGCACCAGCGCCTGATTCGCCTTAGTGATCTCGATATAATACCCGAACACCTTGTTGTATCCGATCTTCAGGTTCTTGATGCCGGTCTGTTCGCGTTCGCGCTTTTCCAGCGACGCAAGCCAGTCCTTGCCGCTCGTCTTGGCCTCGCGCAGCTTGTCCACCTCGGCGTGGAAACCGGTGCGGATAAACCCGCCTTCGCGCAGACCCATGGGCGGCGCATCGGCAATGCTCTCCTCCAAAAAGGCACAGAGCTCCGTAAGGCAGTCGATCCTGCCGCCAATCTCCTGCAAAAGCGGGCTTTTCGCCGCCGTAAGCTGTGCGCGGATCGCGGGGAGCGGGCGCAGAGAGCTGCGGATCGCCACCGCGTCGCGCGCGTCCAGCGAGCCGTAGGAAATGCGGGAAAGCAGGCGTTCGATGTCGTAGATCTCCTCCAGGCTCGCCCGCAGTGTGCTGCGTAGATAGAGGTCGTTTTTGAGCTCCTCCACCGCGTCCAGGCGGGCCTGGATCGCCTGCTTGTCGAGCAGCGGCTGTTCGATGTAGTGCTTTAAAAGCCGCCCGCCCATGGCGGTGCGCGTCTTGTCCAAAAGCCCGAGCAGCGACCCGCGCTTGGCCTTTTCGCGCATCGTTTCGGTGAGCTCCAAATTGCGGTGCGTGAACGGGTCGATCACCATATATGCGCCGCCCGAAGTCTTGGTGAGCTTTTTGATGTGCTTCAGGGCGTTTTTCTGCGTGTCCAGCAGGTATTGCAAGAGCGCCCCGGCCGCAGGGATCTCCAACGAGCCCGCCCGGAGGGCAAAGGCGTCCAGGCTCATCACGCCAAAATGCTGTCGCAGCAGCTTTTCCGCGTTGGCGGGCAGGTATGGCCACGCCTCATAGGGCGTGCAGTAGAAGCTCGCGTTGCTCGATTTTAGCAGCGTGTCCAGCGCCGCGTTTTCCCGGTCATAGAGGATCTCCTTGGGTGCGACCCGCGCGAGCAGGTTGTTTAGCGAGGCCTGCTCCCCCTCCTCCACAAAGAATTTCCCGGTCGAGACATCGGCGTACGCCGCGCCGTAGTGGCCATCCTGCATGCATAGCGAGAGGATATAGCTGTCCTCGTTCTCCTTGAGCATCGCGCCGTCGGCGACCGTCCCCGGCGTGATGATGCGGACAATCCCGCGCTCCACGATCCCCTTGGCCTGCGAGGGGTCCTCCAGCTGCTCGCAGATCGCCACTTTATATCCCTTTTCGATCAGCCGCTGGATATACCCCTCCGCCGCGTGGTAGGGCACGCCGCACATGGGGGCGCGCTCGTCCAGGCCGCAGTCCTTTCCGGTCAGCGTGATCTCCAGCTCGCGGGACGCGGTTTCTGCGTCCTCGAAAAACATTTCATAAAAGTCGCCCAACCGAAAAAACAGCAGACAATCCTTGTTCTGCTCTTTGATTTCCAGGTATTGGCGCATCATAGGAGTCAATGCCAAATCGTTTCCTCCGAATTTCTTTCCTTTTCTGTTATTATAGCATAATTTTCCGGGAATGGGGACACAATCTTCACCGACCCCAGCGTCGGCACAGTTTAGAATGGAACCGTTTCTTTTTTGTTGCGCTTTTGTGCGGTCGCATAGTATACTGAGAGGGAAATGAAATGGATTGGAGGTTTCTATCCCCATGTATAATCAACCCTGGAAACTTGTACAAAACCGAATTCGCGGCGCCGGCGGCAGAGAGATCGATAAATTCCGCGGCATCATGCCGCCCATTGACGATGAAACCGGTTCCGAAGCATGGATCGGTTCGGTGACGCGGGTGGA
>CAKTFI010000021.1 GCA_934555865.1 uncultured Christensenellaceae bacterium
GTGGCTCAAGTCCATCAAATTCAAGCTCCCAATCATTGCAGAGGATATGAGTTTAAGTTTGGACAATGATGCACATATCGAGACGATCTGTCTACTCGAAAGGAAAGAGATCGATGGATAAGGAGCATTTGGAGGAACAGGCACGGGCGTTTTGTGCGGAGCATGGGGTGCAGGTCCGGCTTTTCTATGAGATGCCGCGCGGATATGAGGAGGCGTACGGGACCTATGACCGAAACTCCGTCTTTTTGAACGGTAGCTTGCTGCAAAATGCGCCAGAGGAAGCCGTCCTGTTCTATCTGTTTCACGAGCTGCGACATGCATTGCAGCATCAGCATCCCGAACGGCTGTCTGCGGTGGTGCGGGAAAGCCTGCCCTATGTGGTGCTGTATGACGGGACATGCTATCGCCTGACGCCAGACGGCGAACAGGTGTGTCATCTGGACGGCGGGGCAGAGGTGTTCACCGACGCCTATCTTGGTCTCCCCTATGAGGAGGACGCAAATGCATACGCCTATGCGCGGGTGTGCGCGCTCTGCGGCGAGACGGAGGAACTGCGGCGGCTGCGGGAATTTTGGCGGCCAAAGCGGGCCTGGACGGCAGAGGAATACCGCCGGTTGTTCCGTCGGATCGACCGGGCGGTCGGCAAAGTAGAGGAAGACAGAGGATAATAGAAGTGGAAAGGCATTTGGGGAGGCGCTATGGGCAAGGTCATTTTGTTTGCACCGGCCGCGGCAGGGCGCCGCGTGATGCGGCGGATCGAAGTGGAGTATCATCGGATCACCCAGGTTTGCCAGGAAGAGAAGGTCTGGTTTGTGGAGGTGTTCGAGCAGCTGACTCTCGACCGGGAGGAAAAGACGGTCGAGCTCTGCAAGGCGTTCGGGAAGGGCCACAGGAGCGTTCACCGCTATGAGATGAGCGAACAGGTCGACGAGCTGTTTGAGCGCCTGGATCGGGAGGACTTCTTTTCGCAGATCGAGGGCAACCCGGCGGATGTGATCGACGATCCGCGGGAAGCAAAGATATATCAGATCCGGATCGACTATGCGCAGGGCTCGCCGCGCATCCTGCGGGGGAGCTTTGACAAGAAGGAACTGCCGACGGACTTTGCGGATTTCGCAAAGGCGGTGCAGGAAGTCCTGTGGTGCTATGATTGGAGCGAGGTGCTCATGCCCTCCGTGTATGCGCGGGTACGGCGGCGGAGGGGAGAGTATATCTATTGCGGCGTCACCTTTCCCGGCAGCAGCGTGCGCTATTCCTACTTGACGGACGACGACAGCATCCAGGAGGGAGACTTCGTGGTTGCGCCGGCGGGAGAGGACGACTGCGAAACCATCGTGCGGGTGGAAAGCGTCGCCTACTTCGCCGCAGACGAGGTCCCCTATCCGCTGGAAAAGACAAAGCGGATCCTCCGCAAGTGCACCGAAGAGGAATGCAGGGCGGCGGAAAAGGCATGGTATTAACCGGCCCGTGGAAGACATCCTATTATGGACAGCAGTGCCGCAAAAAGAGCGCCGACAGGCGCCTTTTTTGTGGGCGAAATCTTTGGTTGTGGAGCAATCGGAGTCGTTTTTTTGACAGAGGCAAAAATTTTTGAAAAACGGTGTGAGATACGCTCTGAAAAGCGGTGTATAGGAGTGAAGACACCTGGAGGAAAGGAGGAACGGCATGGAAGATCGGGAGATCGTAGAGCGGTATTGGCAAAGGGATCGGCAGGCGATTTCCTGCACGGCGCAAAAGTACGGGAGGTATTGCCACACGATCGCGTATAACATTCTGGGAGACCGGGAGGACGCGGAGGAATGTGTCAACGACACCTATGTCCGCGCGTGGGATGCGATGCCGCCGCACAGGCCGCAGGTGCTGTCGGCCTTTCTCGGGAAGATCACGCGGAATCTGTCCCTCAACCGCTACCGGCAAAGCCGGGCGGGAAAGCGCGGCGGCGGGGAGATCCCCCTGGTCCTGGAGGAGCTTGGCGAATGTGTATCCGGCGGGGACGACCCGGCGGAAACGGCGGAATATCACGCGCTGACGCAGGCGCTCAATGACTTTTTGGCGTCGCTGCCGCTAAAAAAGCGGAATATCTTTTTGCAGAGATATTGGCATACGCGCAGTGTGCGGGAGATCGCCGCGGCGTATGAAATGCGCGAGGGGGCGGTGTCGATGCTCCTTTGCCGGGTGCGGGAAAGGTTGAACATATATTTGCGGGAAAGGGGTTTTACGGTATGAAGGCGGAAAAGCTGTATGAAGCGATCGGCGAAGTGGACGAAAAGTATGTAGCGGAGGCGGAGAAAAGTATGCAGAAGCGGAAGAAAGTCAATTACAAAGTGTGGGGGATGCTGGCGGCCTGCCTGTGCGTGGCGGTGCTGGGCACGACCCTGGTGGAGAGATGGGCGGCCAAGCCCAAGCCGGAATCGGTGCAGGTGCCCAATCCCCTCGTGGAGGTGGCCTCGGCGGCGGAGATGGAGAAATACCTCGACTTCTCCGTGCCGGTGCTGGATAAGGCGGTGGCAAGCTATATCGTCATCGTGGAGGACAGCTATCCCACCTATGGCCGGGTGGAATACGCGGACGGCAGCACCTTTAATGTGAAGTATGGGCGCGAGGATGTGAGCGGCATCTACGGCGGCGTGCCGGAAAAGGAGGCGACGATCGGCCGCGCAAAGGTGCAGTTCTTCACCTATACGGATATGGAGGGGCAGACCATCCGGTACGCCACCTGGCGGCAGGGCGGCTTCTCCTACAGCCTTTCCGGGGCGGAAAACCTGGAACAGGAGATCGCACAATTGGTGAAATGACGAGAAAAAGCGTCCCGCAAGGGGGCGCTTTTTTGGTGGGGAAAACTTGATTGGGAATTTGTTGGAACGGGACTTTCGAAAAAAGGATACTTCACAATGAATGTGATGAACAAACGCATGAACATCGCTATTTTTCAATTTTAGGCACCCCCTTAAAGAATTTTTATATTTTTCGTATTCTTGCTTTGTGATTCGATGAGCAGGGCGTACCCGAAAATTATCCTGTTGAGGATACTCGTGAACATGGAGAATATTTTCGGTGCGATTACCGTTATTCAAATTTGGCTCAGGATGATATGTGATTTCCATGATTAAATAGTGATGCTCATTATAAAAACGCATTTCATGGAATGTTCCATCAGGCTTGGCGATCACATCTGGTTTTGGTTCTCGTGTTCCGCTAATATAACGCGACATGGCTGCTTCTGTGACGCCAATTCGTTTGGCTAACTCCTTTTGTGAAACACCTTGTTTCTGAAGCAGCTCAGATATCCGCGCACCTAACTCCTTACTCATGATACTCCTCCATTTTGACAGGTTTTACCAACCTAATAAAATCATATACGATAATTATCAAATTGTCAGGAGCGGTTGCCGAAAAAATAATTTTGCACTTGTTCGTAGCGTTAAGCAAAACGATGCCTCCTTCTATAATGAAAAGAAAAATGGATGTTATGAAAACGATTGCGGCAATGCATTTTCCCAAAAGCTGCTTATCCGGCCATGTTCTATGGTACAATAACAGGGAAAAAGTATTTGCGGGGAAAATAGTTCAAAAACGATCCGTACGCGGATGGGAAAGGGGGAAGACAGATGAGCATGGGGTATGGGGCACGGGCGACGCTCGTGCTGGAGGACGCGGAAACGGTAATCTATACCTATGGCGGGTTCAATTGGGACATCCCTTCGTGCAAAAACCCCGATTATGTGCAGGATGGCCTGCTCACCATCCCGCGGGATTGCCTGCCGGAGCCGGAGATCCATGCGCGCTGGCGGCGGATGCCGAGCGGAAAAAAACGCTGGGTCGAAAAGCGGGTCCCGGTCACGGTGGATGTTTGCGGCATGATCCGGGAAGGGCGGATCACGGTGGAAGATTGCAGCTATTGCTGGGTGAGGCTGGAACAAGCGGGCGGCGCGGACGCCATGGCCTGCCATGTATTGTGGGAGATTTTTGAAAAATATCAGGAAGCAGGAGTGCTTCCTAAAGAGGTATTCATGCTTTCCTGAGATGCCGGGAAAGACGATTTTTCGGACGACGCCGTTTAGGATACGCGGGAAAGGCTATATTTTGCGGAAGTGCTGATGGGAGAAAAGCAGACGGCAGAGTTTTTGATCGGCCGAACCTTATCGTGGGAATGAGAAAATGAGCCCGCAGAGCAAGCAGGGCAGCCAGACAGCCTAGCAAATGGAGGAGAACGCATGCAGGAAGAAGTGGTATACGAGATCTTGTCGGTGGTCGAGGAGATCCCGCTGGGGCGCGTCGCGTCCTATGGGCAGATCGCGCGGCTCATCGGGCGGGAGCGGAATGCACGGCTCGTCGGCCGGGCGCTGCGGTTTGCGGAATTTTTTGGACAATACCCTTGCCACCGGGTCGTCAATCATGCAGGGCGGCTCGCACCGGGATGGACGGAGCAGCGTGCGCTCTTGGAACGAGAGGGCGTGGTTTTTTTGCCGAATGGATATGTGGATATGAAACATTGTCAGTGGGAGTGCTGAAAAAGATGCAGGAAGAGATTCGGGAAAACACACAACAGACATCCCCGTCGGCGGAACGCGGGAATTTGGAAGATCTGGAATTGGCGGTCGAGGCGGGGCGCATCCTCCTGGAAAATGGGGCGGAGATCTCCCGCGTGGAGGAGACGATGGAACGCATCGCCCGGCATTTTGGCATTGCGGACGCCCAATTCTTCGTGCTGAGCAATGGGATTTTTGCGACGGGGATGCAGGAAGGGTGCCAAAGGACCTATGCCAAGGTGCTGCACATCCCCGTGTGCGGGGCGCGGTTGGACAAGGTCGCGGCGGTCAATCAATTCTCACGGGAGATCGAGGCGGGTGCATATACGGCGGCCGAGGCGCGGCAGGCGTTGCAGCGCATCCGGCAATTGCCCGACCGGCCGCGTGGACAGCAGATTCTGGCCGCCGGCATCGGGAGCGCGTGCTTTTGCTACCTGTTCGGCGGGCGCGGGGCGGAATGCCTTGCGGCGCTGGCGGCGGGGTTACTCTTGTATGCTTTTTTGTGCCTGACGGCGAGGCGGATCTCCAAGATCATGAGGAACCTGTGCGGCGCGGCATTGGCTGCCTTTTTTTGTGTCGCCTGTTATGCGTGCGGCTTTGGCGAAACGCTGGGCCGCATGGTCGTGGGCGCGGTGATCCCGCTCATCCCCGGCGTGTCCTTCACGAACGGGATCCGCGACATTGCAGATGGGGATTACCTCTCCGGGACGATCCGGCTATTGGACGCGCTGCTCGTCTATGTATGCATTGCGATCGGCGTTGGGCTGGCGTTCTGGCTGGGGCAGCGAATCTTTGGAGGTGTGCTGTGATGTGGCAAATACTGGCTGCGGCGGCGGGAACGATGGCCTTTGCGGTACTGTTCCGCGCACCGGGGCGCGATGTATTCCTGTGCGGGGCGGGTGGCGGCGCGGGCTGGAGCGCCTATCTGCTCCTGCGGGATGTGCTCTGTTTGGGGGAATTTGTGGCGGCGATGGGGGCGACGGCGCTGGTCGCGGTGCTGGCGCGGGCGTTCGCTGTGTGGCGCAAATGTCCGGCGACCGTCTTTCTCGTCACAGGCATCTTTCCGCTGGTGCCGGGCACGGGCGTATACTGGATGGTCTATTCCGTCATGGCGGGGCAGCTGCATGCGGCGCTCGGATATGGCATACAGTCAATCGAAACGGCAATCGCCGTCGTGCTGGGTATCCTCGTTGCGTTCGAGATCCCGCGGCGGGTCTTCAGCGGGCGTCGCGGGTAAATTGCATATCTTTTGTAAACACCCCATGTGGGAAATTGCTTTTCCGCGGGCGATGGAGTAGAATAAAACGGTATCAAAAAAGGAGCGATAAACGCGATATGAAGCATATGAAAAGAATCCTATCGGGCTGTTTGGCCTGTTTTACGATGTTCCTGCTGCTGGCAGGCTGTGCGGAACAAAAGAACCTCCTCAAGCCCTTTGCCAAAAAGGAGCGCGCAGCGAGTTACTATGTCGCGCTGGGGGAATACCTCGGGGTAGAGGCGAAACTCATTAAGGCTGAGGAAGTGACGGATGAAATCCTGCGCATGAACATCCTAAAAACGCGGTATGACTATGCGGAATTCACCAAGGTCGACCGCGCTGCGCAGGAGGGCGACAAGGTCATTGCGAGCTATCAGGGATATATGGATGACGAGCTCTTCCAGGGCGGGTCCGCGTCGAGCGAGGAGATCATCCTGGGTCTCGGCGAATATGTGCCCGGCTTTGAGGCGGGCATCGTCGGCATGACAGCGGGCGAGACCAAGAAGGTCGATGTCCGGTTCCCGGACGATTACTGGTCGGAGGACTTTGCCGGCAAGGCGGCCTATTTCGAGATCACGGTGGAGGAAGTCTATTCCGCGGCATTGCCGGAATATAACGATGCGTTCGTTTCGGAAAAGCTCTCCTATGACAATGTGGGCGCGTTCGAAGAGGCGCTGGCGGAAAACCTCAAGAATCAATTCGAGGAAGAGGCGGAAACCAAGCAGCTCCAGGCGATCTGGGCCTCGGTGCGGGAAAATTGCACGATCAACTCCTACCCGGAGGATCAGGTAGAGGCGTATGTCGAGGAGTATGTCAATTACTACACTTACCTCGCACAGTACAACGGATTGGAACTGGACGCCTATTTGCAGGCGAATTACGGCATCACGGAAGAGGAGTTCCAAAAGACCGTGCTGGAATGGGCGCAGAGTGAGATCGGCGATTCCCTAATCGTGGACGCGATTGTCGAGGCGGAAAAGATGGAACTCAGCGACGAGGAATACGAGGAAGAAAAGCAGAAACTCATGCAGTCGATGGGGTATTCCTCGGACGAGGCGTTCCAAAGCGCATACGGCTCGAACTTTGAGGACTACTACGGCAAGGACAGCATCACCAAGGCCATTTTGCAGGACCGGGTGTACGACCTCGTCTGCGAAAACGCAAAATTAAAATAATTGTCGAAGATTCAGAGTATTTTCAAACTCGTGTGTATAATAGAAAACGAAGATAGAAATTCCTCGATGAATCTTGGTAAATTCTCCTAATTGAGAGTTTATAAATAAACTTTTCCTTTCCTATTAAAAGTGGCGGCATCCCCAAGGGATGCCGCCATTTTTATTTGCCGAAGAAAGTTTTTTGAAAATCGGGGACGGGCTGTCCGCCCTTATTCGCAGAGGTCGCCGAACTTATCTGGGTGTGCCGCTTGTAATCGCCGGGCGAACTGCTTGATGCAGTCAAAGGTCTCCGCGCTGATGACATGCTCGATGCGGCAGGCGTCGGCCTGCGCCGTTTGCTCGCTCACGCCGATCTGCCGGAGCAGCTTGGAAAACAGCTCGTGCCGCTCATAGACGCGCTCCGCCACCTCCTGCCCGCTGGGGGTGAGGGTGATATAGCCCTTTTCATCCATCAAAATATGCCCGCTCTGCCGCAGGTTTTTCATGGCGCGGCTGACGCTCGGCTTGGTAAAGCCCGTCTCGGCGGCGATGTCGATGGAGCGCACATCGCTTCTCTGCCGAGAGAGCAGGTAGATCGTCTCCAGATAGTTTTCGGCCGATTCATAGATCTTCATGTGTTCTATATTCATGGAAAAGCTCCTTTGGTGCGGGATTCTTACCCTTAACGATACCAAAAACGGCGGGATTTGGCAAGGCTCGGACGCCCCTTCGACAGGAAAGGCAAAGTTTTCGGAAAAAATTTTCGATTTCGTAAAATTCTCTTGACAAGGCGGAAAAATGCGGCTATCATATAAAAAGGTTAGCGAGAGCTAACCACTATTTCAGCGCCTTTGTTAGCGGGAGCTAATTCCAGGAGCGGAAACAGCGAGGAACAGCAAATGATGCCGTTGGCTTTGGCAGATATGGGGCAGGAATACACGATCCGCAAGCTCAGTGGTTCGCCGGAAGTGAAGAAGCACCTGGAAGACCTGGGCTTTGTCGTCGGCGGGAATGTGACGGTGGTGAGTGCGCTGCAGGGAAATGTGATCGTCAAGGTAAAGGAATCGCGCGTGGCGATCGACGAGGAACTGGCACGAAAAATCATGATCTGATTTTTTGTAATATATTGCGGAAACAATCAAAACAGGAGGGTTTGAAGGATGAAAACGCTGAGAGAAGCGAAGATCGGGCAGACTGTCAAGGTCGTCAAGCTTCATGGCGAAGGCGCCGTCAAGCGTCGGATCATGGACATGGGCCTCACCAAGGGCGTCGAGGTGTATGTTCGCAAGGTCGCGCCGCTGGGTGACCCGGTGGAAGTGACGGTCCGCGGCTATGAGCTTTCGCTGCGCAAGGCCGATGCGGAAATGGTCGAAGTGGAATAACAGGCAACAGAACTTTATTTTTTGAAATTTGGTTAGCGTGAGCTAATTTAAGAAACAGAGGATTTTTGAAATGAGTTTACGAATTGCCCTTGCAGGCAACCCCAACAGTGGTAAAACCACATTGTTTAATGCACTTACGGGGTCGAACCAGTTCGTCGGGAACTGGCCGGGTGTTACCGTGGAAAAGAAGGAAGGCAAGCTCAAAAAGCGTGACGGCGTGATCATCACCGACCTTCCGGGTATCTACTCGCTTTCGCCCTATACGCTGGAAGAAGTCGTCGCAAGAAACTACCTGATCCAGGAGCGCCCGGATGCGATTTTGAATATCATCGACGGCACGAACCTGGAGCGCAACCTGTATCTGACGACGCAGCTGACCGAGCTGGGCATTCCGGTGGTCATCGCGATCAACATGATGGATGTTGTCCGCAAGAACGGCGACAAGATTAACACGGCGGAATTGTCCCGGCAGCTTGGGTGCAAGGTCGTAGAGATCTCCGCGCTCAAAGGTACGGGCATCATGGAAGCGGCGGATGCGGCGATCGACGCGGCCAAGAACAGCAAGACGGTCCCGATGCACACCTTCTGCGGCCCGGTCGAACATGCGTTGGCGCACATCGAGGAAGCGGTCGTGCACAACATGCCCGAGGAGCAGCAGAGATGGTACGCGATCAAGCTGTTTGAACGCGACGACAAGGTGCTGTCCCAGATGCAGCTGGATGCGAGCGTGCTTGCGCATGTGGAGGAGGACATCAAAGCGGTCGAGAAGGAGATGGACGACGACGCGGAATCCATCATCACGAACGAGCGTTACCTCTACATCGCTTCGATCATCAAAGCGTGCTACAAGAAGAAAAATGTCGGGAAAATGTCCGCTTCGGATAAGATCGACCAGGTCGTCACTAACCGTTGGCTGGGCCTTCCGATCTTTGCCGTGGTCATGTTCCTCGTATACTATATCTCCATGGTCACCGTCGGTTCGGCGGCGACGGACTGGGCAAACGACGGTCTGTTCGGCGACGGCTGGCACCTGTTCGGCATCGGTTCCAAGCAGTATGAAGAAGCGGCCAAGAAGTACGGCGACACCGATCTGATCATCGACGCCTTCGCAAGCGAATACGGCACGGACGAGATCGCGGACGCGCTGGACATGGAAAGCGAAGACTACAGCGAAGAAAACGCGAAGGCGGCGCTGGAAGAACTCGTTTCCCTGACCCCGGCGGATGCGAATGTCACCTATGAAGTGCAAGACGAAGAGACGCTCAAAGTGACGGAAGTTCCAAACACCAAGAAGAAGGATCTGGAAAATGCCGTTGCGCAGTATCTGGACACGGATTATAAGGAAGCGTACGGCGCGCCGGATACCTCCACCTATGGCGTGTGGGTGCCGGGCATCCCGGTCCTGGTGGAAAGCGGCCTGGAAAAGGCGGGCGCAGCCGACTGGCTGAGCGGGCTCATCCTGGACGGCATCGTGGCCGGTGTCGGCGCGGTCCTCGGCTTTGTGCCGCAGATGCTCGTGCTGTTCCTGCTGCTGGCCTTCCTCGAAGGCTGCGGCTATATGGCGCGTATCGCATTCGTACTTGACCGTATCTTCCGGAAGTTCGGCCTGTCCGGCAAGTCCTTCATCCCGATGCTGATCGGCACGGGCTGCGGCATCCCGGGCATCATGGCTTCCCGTACCATTGAAAATGAGCGCGACCGTCGAATGACCATCATGACGACGACCTTCATCCCCTGCGGGGCCAAGGTGCCGTTCATCTCGATGATCGCCGGCGCGATCTTCGGCAACTCGCCCTGGATCTCGACCTCGGCCTACTTCCTCGGCATGCTCTCCATCATCGTCTCCGGCATCATGCTGAAGAAGACCAAGATGTTTGCTGGCGAGCCGGCGCCGTTCGTTATGGAGCTTCCGGCATACCACTGGCCGACCGTCGGCAATGTCCTGCGGTCGATGTGGGAACGCGGCTGGTCCTTCATCAAGAAGGCAGGTACGGTCATCCTGCTTTCCACCATCCTCGTATGGTTCACCTCGTACTTCGGGTTTGTGGACGGCACCTTCCAGATGCTCTCGGAAGATCAGCTGGATAAGTCCCTGCTCGCCGCAGTAGGCAGCGCGATCGCCTGGATCTTTGCGCCGCTCGGCTGGGGTACCTGGGAAGCGGCTGTCGCGTCCATCACGGGCCTCGTCGCCAAGGAAAACATCGTCGGTACGATGGGCATCCTCTATGGCGCAGCCGGCAATGTGTACACGACGCTGGCGCAGGTCTTCACGCCGGTCACGGGCTATTCCTTCCTGGCGTTCAACCTGCTGTGCGCACCGTGCTTCGCGGCAATGGGCGCGATCAAGCGCGAGATGAACAGCCGCAAGTGGACCTGGTTCGCGATCGCCTATCAGTGCGGATACGCCTATGCGGTAGCGCTCATGATCAACCAGTTCGGCGGCCTGTTCACGGGTGATGTCAATGTGATCGGCCTCGTATGCGCGGTAGCGATCCTGGCGGGTATGATCTATATGCTGGTCCGTCCGTACAAGGAAGCGACCAAGCTCACGACGGAAGTCAAGGTAGGCTAAATGGAAAAAACGGCTCCGCCTTTGGGCGGGGCCGCAAAATAAAAAAGGCGGCGAAAGCCGTGAAGGGAGCTGACGCAGATGTTTGCTTGGTTATCGAAAAATCTGGCAACGATTCTCATCACATTGGGATTGGCCGCGGTTGTCGTCCTGATCATTCGGAGCATGCTCCGGGACAAGAGGAAGGGGAAATCCTCCTGCGGCGGCAATTGCGGGTGCTGTCCGATGAGCGGCGCGTGCCATGCGCATGCGGCACATCCGGGCAAGACCTCTTAACAAAGTTTTTCAGTTTCCGGCGGGGATGCTCGGCGATGTCGCCGCCGGATTTGCCAATGAAGCGTATGGCCGTGGGTGAGTAAGCCGGTCATACCTGGCTCATGGGTGCGGGAAACGCTCCGCGTATTGTGTACCATTGAAAATGAGAAAGACCGCAAAATGACAAGTATCACAACCTCCTTTATACCCTATGATGCGAGGAGCGGATACCGGGCCCATCGCCGGCGCTGCGAAAGCGGCGCATGAACAGAGAAGAGCAGGAGAGCAATCTCCTGTTCTTTTTTTGTGTCGGGTTTTGCGCGCGAGGCAGGATTTTGCGCGTACAGGCAGAATTTATAAAGGAAAGACGATACCCGGCGGGGCACTTCGCCGGAGGAGACGGAGGGAAGCGATGGGACAGTATGGGAGCTTGCAGGACACAGCGACATTGCATAACGGGGTGAAGATGCCTTACTTTGGCTACGGAACGGTATTCATGGAGGAGCCGATCATCACCTGGGCGATCCGGCAGGGGATCCGCAGCATCGACACGGCGGCGGATTATGAAAACGAGGAGGAAGTGGGAAGGGCGGTGAAGAATTGCGGCGTCCCGCGGGAGGAGCTGTTTATCACCTCCAAGGTCTGGAACCGCGAACAGGGCTATGAAAAGACGCTTCGCGCGTTTGAGGCGTCGCGCAAAAAGCTGGGGCTCGAATACCTCGACCTGTACCTCATCCACTGGCCCTGCCCGGACTATGACCTGTATGTCGACACCTGGCGGGCGCTGGAAACGCTGTACCGGGACGGCGCCGTCCGCGCGATCGGCGTGTCCAACTTTTTCCCGGAGTGGATCGAGCGCATCCGGGAGGAGGCGAGCATCCTGCCCATGGTCAACCAGGTGGAATACAACCCGTTCTATCAGCAGTGGGAGATCCGCGACTATTGCCGGGCGCACGGGATCCTGCTGGAGGCATATTCCCCGATGGCGCAGGGGACACTTGCGCGCAGCACGCTGCTGTCGGCGCTGGCGGAGAAATATGGCAAGAACGCGAACCAGATTGCGGCGCGCTTTCTGTATCAGGAGGGCATCGCCATCATCCCGCGGTCGAGCAAGCCGGAACGCATCGCCTCCAACCTGGACATTTTCGACTTCTTCCTGCTGCCGGAGGAGGTGGAGGCGGTCTATCGCCTGAACAACCCCCGCGGACGCCGGGGCATGGATCCGTATACCTTCCACGAACTGAAAAGTCTGCGCGAGCAAATTGCAGAGCGGGAGGCCAAGGCGAAGGGCTGAGACAAAACGCCGCCATCGTGAGCCGGCCGCGCATGCGTTTTTGTGGAAGGGCATGCGGAGCGAGAAAATCGGGAGACCCGATTTTGCAGAAAAGCAAAACCGGAATTGCCTTTGGAGAGAAACCCTGCTATAATAAATGCATTCTCTGCACCAAGCGGCTGCACAGAAATTCATTGATGGGAATCGAGAGAGGATTATGAAAAAACAATTGCGTTTTTCGGAGACGATGGCGGTAGGCAGCATGCTGTTCGGCCTGTTTTTCGGCGCAGGGAACCTGATTTTTCCGGTATTTATGGGGCAGGCCGCCGGTGCGCATATCTGGCAGGCGATCCTTGGGTTTTTGATCACGGGCGTGGGCATCCCGCTTTTGGGCGTGGCAGCGCTCGGGATGAGCCGCAGCGACGGCCTTTTGGAGATGAGTTCGCATGCGGGCAAGAAATACGGCGTCTTCTTTACCTGCCTATTGTATTTGACGATCGGGCCATTCTTCGCCATTCCGCGGTGTGCGTCTACCTCCTTTTCGGTGGGCATTCGCCCGATGCTCGACGAGGCACAGGCTGCCTGGGTCATCTGGGTCTTCTCTTTACTGTTTTTCGCGGCGGTGCTGTGGTTCTCCCTGCGCCCCGGCAAGATCCTAACCTGGATCGGCAAGATCCTGACGCCGCTCTTCCTGGTGAGCTTGGGCTTGCTGGCGGTCACGGCGATTTTGAACCCGATGGGTGATTACAAGACAGTGACGCCGGAGGCGGCGTATGCAAACGGGGCGTTTTTCCGCGGCTTTTTGGAGGGGTATAACACGATGGACGCGCTGGCTGGGCTGGCGTTTGGCATCGTCGTCGTCAACGCGATTCGCGGGCTCGGGGTGAGCGAACCGGAAGCCATCGCGGCCAATACGCTCCGCTCGGGGGTGTGTGGCTGCCTGCTCATGGCGCTCATCTACGGGCTGCTCACCATCATCGGCGCGCAGAGCCGGACGCTGTATTCCATCTGCGCGGACGGCGGCGAGGCGCTGTACCTCATCGCGCATCACTATTTCAAGGACGCCGGGGCGATCATCCTGGCGGTGATTGTCACGCTGGCCTGCCTCAAGACGGCGGTCGGCCTGATCACGAGCTGCGGCGAGGCTTTTCGGGAAATGTTCCCGAAGGGGCCTTCCTACCGGCAGTGGGCAATCGGCTTCTGCGTGCTCTCCTTCCTGATCGCGACGATGGGGCTCAGCGCGATCATCACCTATTCGGTGCCGGTGCTCATGTTCCTGTATCCGCTGGCGATCACGATCATCCTGCTGGCGTTTTGCGGGCGGCTGTTCCAAAACGACCGACGCGTCTATGGATGGACGACGGCCTTTACGCTGGCGGCGGCGGTGCTGGATTTTGTAAAGGCGCTCCCGGCGGAGCTGCTCCCGGCGGTAGTGCGGGACTTCTTCCTTGGCATCCGCGCCTGGCTGCCCTTTTCGGACCTGGGGCTCGGGTGGATCTGCCCGGCGGCGCTGGGACTGTGCATCGGGCTGGTTTTGCACTTTGTGTGCAGAAAAGATGTGGCGCAGGCGGCGAAAGTGCTTGAATAAAAATCAAGACGCGGTGGGGCGACCTGCCGCGTTTTTCATGAAGGCGGCGCAGGGTACGGGAAACTGTGGGGGAAAATACTTGCCCCGGTCAGGGAGATATGCTATAATGAGCATCCAATGCAAAGAAAATGTTTGTATGAGGGAGTAGCCTGCGGACAGACCGTTGAAATGTCAACATGCTGATTTTCAATCTGGCATTTCACAAAGTGGCGAGACTCATGAGTAGAAAAATGTGTGTGATCCCATTTTTCCGCTCATGGGTTTTTTTATGGAATAAGGGAGGAAAATTCTATGGGTATTTGGGCGCTGTTGTTGTTGGCCATTGGCCTTTCGATGGATGCCTTTGCCGTTTCGATCTGCAAGGGGCTGGCTATGAAGAAGATTACCTGGCAAAAATCTTGCGTGGTCGGATTGTGGTTTGGAGGATTTCAGGCGCTCATGCCCATGATCGGGTATTTCCTCGGCATCCAGTTCGAGGAATATATCACGGCGTATGACCACTGGATCGCGTTTGGGCTGCTGCTCCTGATCGGCGCGAACATGATCAAGGAATCCTTTTGCAAAGAGGAAGCGGACGAGAGCGATTCTCTCCGGTTCCAACACATGCTGCTGCTCGCGATCGCGACGAGCATCGACGCGCTGGCCGTCGGCGTGACCTTCGCCTTTTTGCAGGTCAACATCTGGCAGGCCGTGAGTTTTATCGGCGTCGTGACCTTTGCCTTCTCGGTGGTCGGGATGAAGCTCGGCAATGTCTTTGGCATGAAGTATAAGTCCAAGGCGGAATTTGCGGGCGGCCTAATCTTGATCCTATTGGGGATCAAGATCCTGCTGGAGCACCTCGGCATTCTATAAGGAAGTTTTCGGCATACAAAAAACGGAGGGAGTCCCTCCGCTTTTTTGCGCGTGTCTATAGGAGCGTGATGGAGCGCCCCTTGGAAGAGAGCTTGCCGTCCTCGTTTAGGTGGCGGATCTCGCGCATCATGGCGCTGCGGTCGGCGCAGAGGTAATCGGCGAGCGCGCTCAATGTGAGCGAAAGCGTGTAGCTGCGCGAACGGTTTTGCAGCGCCTCGTATTCGAAATAGGTCATGAGCTTGTGCCGCAGCGTCCGCTGGCTTAGGACATGGATGTGCATGGCCAGCATCTGCGCCTTGCAGGCCGTCATGTGGAACAGGTTGTTGATGAGCTGACTGTGGTGCGCGCAGGCTTTGCTGCACGGCTTGACCAGGTGGTCATAGCTTAAAAACATGATCTCGCAGTCCGCGATGGCCTGCACGGTGAATTCCTGTTCCTCGAGAGGGAGGGAAAAGACCTCGCCGAACACATCGTTGGCGTACAGCTGCTCCAGAATGGTGTATTTTCCGTCGGCGTCGATATAGGTGAGGTGCGCCTTCCCGGAAAGCATGATGCCGATGCGGTCCAGATCCTCGGAAAAGGTCATGATATACGAACCGGCCTCGAATTTTTGTGTGATGGGCTGAAAACAGCGGAGCATGCGTTCCCTTTCCGCCGGTGAAATGTCAGAAAAAATCGAACTCTTTTGCATAAGCGACCCCCTCTTCGAAAGTATACTTTTTAAGTATACCGAGAAAAAGTTGCATTTGCAACGGAAAACGTAAAAATTTTTGCTATACTAGAAGTAACGAAGCGTTCCGCCCACGCTGCGGCGGGAGGAATGCATCCAAAAGGAGAGAACGATGAATGACACGCGCAAAGTGACAGAGGACATTTTCTGGCTCGGCGGCAACGACCGGCGGCTGGCGTTGTTTGAAAATCTGTATCCGATCCCCCGGGGCGTTTCCTATAATGCCTATCTCGTGCGGGACGAGAAAAACACCCTGTTCGACACGGTGGATCATGCCGTGAGCGACCTCTTTTTGAAAAACCTCGCGCAAGCGCTGGCGGGAGAACCGCTGCACTTTGTGGTCGTACAGCATATGGAGCCGGACCACTGCGCGGCGCTCGGCGAGGTGCTGCGGCGCTACCCCGAGGCGGAGGTGCTGTGCAGCGCCAAGGCGGCTTTGATGATCGCGCAGTTTTTTGCGGAGGACTTCCGCGCGCGCATCCGGACCGTCAAGGAGGGCGAGACGCTGGAGACCGGACGGCGCCGCTTCCGCTTCCTCATGGCGCCGATGGTGCATTGGCCGGAGGTCATGGTGAGCCTGGAAGAGCGGGAAGGGATCCTCTTTTCGGCGGACGCCTTTGGCATGTTCGGTGCGATCGACGGGGCGCTTTTGCGGGACGCTTCGGCGCTTTCGCCCGAGGAATGGGGCGAGGCGCGCCGGTATTACACGAACATTGTGGGCAAATACGGCCCGCAGGTGCAGGCGCTTTTGAAGAAGGCGGCCGGGGCGGAGATCCGCACGATCTGTCCGCTGCACGGGCCGGCCTGGCAGGCGGGGCTTTCCGCGCTGCTGGAAAAGTATGCGCGGTGGAGTAGCTATGCGCCGGAGGAAGCGGGCGTCCTCTTGCTATATGGATCGGTCTATGGGCACACCGCGGTGGCGATGGAGCTGCTTGCGGCGAAGCTGGCCCAGCAGGGCGTGCGCACGGCGGTCTATGACCTGTCGGGGGTGCACGGGTCCTATGCGTTGGCGGAGGCTTTTCGCTATAGCCACTTGGTGCTGGCCTCGCCGACCTATAACGCAGGGCTGTTCCCGCCGGTGGAGGCGCTGATCCGCGAATTGCAGGCGCACAACCTGCAAAAACGCACGGTGGCGTTGGTGGAAAACGGGACCTGGGCGCCGATGGCGGCCAAGAAGATGGCGGAGATGCTCGGTGGGATGAAGGAGATGAACATCCTGCCCGCAGGGCTCTGCATCCGCTCCGCGCTGCGCGGCGAGCAGGCGGCGGAGGTGGACGCGCTGGCCGATGCCCTGGCGGCGTCGGTCGCGCAGGCGGCAGAAGAGCTGTAAAATATCGATAGAGAAGACAACAATATAAAGGAGAGAGAAAACATGGCATTGAAATTTTATGTGTGTAACCATTGCGGAAATCTGGCAGTGATGGCGAAGGACAGCGGTGTGCGGCCGAGCTGCTGCGGCGAGGCGATGCAGGAGCTTGTTGCGAACACGACGGATGCGGCGCAGGAAAAGCATGTGCCCGTGATCGCGAAAAACGGCGATGCGGTGGAGGTCTGCGTCGGCAGCGCGGCGCACCCCATGGCGGATGTGCACTGGATCGAATTCGTCGCGCTGGAGACCAGCCGGGGGATGCAGATGTGCGCGCTTCATCCGGGCGAGGAACCGCGGGCGGAATTCCGCCTTGCGCCGGGCGAAGAGTTGCTTGCGGCATATGCTTACTGCAACCTGCACGGGCTTTGGAAGGCGGAAGCATAATAAAAAAACAGGAAGCGGCTGCGGAATTTTCCGCGGCCGTTTTTTTACGCGCGTGGGGAAGGGAATATTTTTCGACGAAATTCACAAAATTTGTTGACGGCAAAAATGGCAATGCTATAATAAGTACGAGAATATCTGAACGAAGTGTAAATATTTGTTCAAAAATAAAAAGACGGCGTTTGGATATCTCGGGAGAGGAAGAGGCAGTTTGCCGGGGCGGCAGCTGGACGATTCCGAAAACTTAGAATCATGAAAGGGGTACACACATGAAAAAGAGAACAATGGCATTGCTTTTGGCTCTCTGCCTGTTGGTGAGCCTGGTACCGATGACCGCGTTTGCGGAAGCCGGCGATTGGGATCCGACGATGAGCTCGGGCAACATCCGGGGTTCGATCAACGCCGGCATGTCGTCCACGGCAAGCACGAGCAAGTATTTGGGTGCGGGTGACATTCAGTTGAAGGTCATGCCGACCACGACGATCGGCAACGCGACCTATAACGCGATGGCGTATTGCGGCGTGACGGCGGTCTCGAGCAATCCGAGCGTGGCCAGCGTCAAGGAAAACGGCATTGGCATCGGCACCTGGCAGGGCGGCGACTTTAACGGTGCGGACGCTTTGCAGGTTTTGGTGACGCCGAACGGCGTCGGCACGACGGTCGTGACCATCACCTTCTACTATACCTTCAGCCAAAGCGCGAATCCGTTCACGAACCGGAACGCGAAGTGGTTCATAGGCTCTACGCGCTATACCGTGCAGGTGAAGGATCCCGACGCGAAGCCGGCCGGCCCGACGGAAGCGGACGCAAAGCGGTTCCGTAACTATGTCAACAGCACGAGCAGCAGCAAGGGCGCGGTCTATATCTGGTGCGAAGCGAACCTGAACGACCATGGCGCATGGTTTGACTACCTGACGCAAGTCCCGAACGGCTATTCCTTCGGCGAAGTCGTGAGAAACGATGGCCGGAACAGCAATGCGCCGGCGAGCGACTATCCGTGGATGTGCATCATGACGGTCAATCACAACGCCTACCTCAACGCGTACAACGAAGAACTCGGCGGTGAAGTCGGGACGCACTATCTGAAATACCCGAAGACCACGACGACCGAGGTTGCGTGGTTCTATGGTGACAACGGTTGGGTATACCAGGCTTCGAACGCGCCGGTATACATCGATGTTGTGCATGAAAAGGTGCGTGAGGAATTCACCGTGACCTATACGGACGGTGTGGACGGCGAGGAAGTGTTCGCGGACGAAGTCTATACAGTCAAGGAAGACGACGCAACCCCGGCATTCCAGGGCAAGCTGGAGCGCAAGGACTATGTCTTTGCAGGCTGGACGCCCGCAGTGACGGACACCGTGACGGAAACCGTCGTCTACACGGCGACCTGGAAGGAAGACCGCAATAACAACGGCATCCCGGACGAAGACGAAGAGAAGTTCACCGTGACCTATACGGACGGCGTGGCGGACGAAGAAGTGTTCGCGGATGAGGTCTATTCCGACCT
>CAKTFI010000022.1 GCA_934555865.1 uncultured Christensenellaceae bacterium
GCAGCTGCTGTGGCATTGACGAAGCGAAAAGAGCAGACAAAAGCGGTATGCGAGAGGCATGCCGCTTTTTTGTGTGGGAAAACTGCACAGGGAGACAGAGAGGCAGTGGGCCGAGGAAAGATGGAATAGAACGTATGAGGCGAATTGAAAGGACACACAAAGGGCGCGATGAAGTGAAAAAAGGCGGCGGAAAAGCACTTTGGAAGGCGAGGGGGAAGAGAGCGCGCAGAAGGCTTCCAAGAGAGCGGAAAGGGCTTGCATTTTTGAACGATGATTCGTATAATGAAGCTGATATGCATACTAGTTCGCGGGAGGAGGGGTGCGTATTTCGACACGAAGGGATGGCGCGGAGACGAAAAAGAAGATCCTGCGGGTGTGTGTACGCCTGTTTTTGGAACAGGGGTACCGGCAGACGACGATCTCGAAAATCGTGGAGCAGGCGGGAGTTGCGCGTGGGAGCTTTCAGAACCTCTTCCCAACCAAGGACGCGGTGCTCATGGAGCTGCTGCGGGCGATGTTCGATGGACAATTCGGCGTAGCGCGGCGTGTGGCAGATCGCGGCCTGCCGCCGGTCTATGCCTATGCGGTGGAAACGGCGTTGCAGCTCACATTGACAGAGCTGAACGAAAACCTGCGGGAGATATACCTTGAAGCATACCGTTTGCCGGACACGGCGGAATACATCTACCGGCACACTACGGTAGAGCTGAAGCAGATCTTTGGCACGAATTTCCCCGGTGTTTCCGAACGCGATTTTTATGAGATGGAGATCGGGACGGCGGGGCTGATGCGCAGCTATATGGCAAAAAAGTGCGATGCGCAGTTCCCGTTGGAGCGCAAGTTAGCTCGGTTTTTGACGGCGGCGATGCGCGTGTACCGGGTGCCAGAGGCAGAACAGGAGCGGGTGACTGCCTTCATCGGGGGGCTGGACATGCGCAGAGTCGCCGGAGAGGTCATGCAGAAATTATTTTCCATGTTGGAAATGAAGTTTGATTTTACGCTGCCAGGAGGCGGCGAAACGGAGGAAACGAAATGAAGAAGCAATGGTTGGCGGCGCTCTTGTGCCTGGTCATGGTCGTGGGGCTGCTGCCGGGCGCGGCATTTGCCGCGGAGGAATATGGCCTGTATGTGAACGGTGAGCAGTTCACAAGCGAAAAGCTTGTGGTCGCCTGCGGAGAGGGCACGGCGGCGTTTGACCCGGCGACGGCGACGCTCACGCTCACAAACGCGGTCATCACGAACGGCGGAAAAAGCGACGAAAATCCGAAATTTGGCATCCGCGTGGTCGGCGACAAGAACCTGACCATCCGGCTTGTCGGGGCGAACAGCATCGTCCTGCCGAACGGCGGCGGTATTTTTGCGGACGGGAACAGTGTGAATTACCACCTGACCGGGGAGGGCAGCCTCCTGATCGATGTGCGGTGGGACGCGCTGTACACGCTGAACGGCGACATCGAGATTGCGGGTGCGGACCTTACGATCGATTCGGAAGAGGGTTGCGGGATTATGTCCTATAACAGGGGCAATGTGTTGATCGACGGTGCGAAGGTGAAGGTGACATCCAATTATTCGGCCTTAAATGCCAAGGAATTGACCGTGAAGAACGCAAGCGAAGTGGAGCTGGAGGCCAAGGCAGAGCGTTTTAACGCGGCCTATCTGGGCGACGGCAACGGGGCAGGCGCTATCCGCGTGAGCGGTTCCAAGATCAAGGCGAACAGCAACTATCCGGCGCTGTACAGCGATGGGAGCCTCACGATCGACGGCGGCAGGGTGGAATGCACCTCTACAGCGGACAGCGCGATCTGGGTGCAGGGCGACATCCTCCTGAAAGGCGGCGCAAAAGTGATGACGGACGGCAAGTTCCCGATGGGTGGCGCGAGCATCACGGTGGAGGAGGTCGACTTCGACGCCAGAAACACGAACGAAAACAACATTCCCGCGATCTTTGACGAGTGCGTGCCGGTGGTCGCAGAGGGGTATCATCTCTCCTATGCATGGGCGGTGGATTCGGAAGGGACGAGCATTGACCTGCTCCCGAGTGGGACGCAGTATTTCGCGCTGTATAAGAATGTGCACTTTATCACTAAGGCGGTGTATGCAGTCAACTTTGTGGTCGAGCCGCAGGGGCTTCAAAATGTCGCCGTGAAGGTCGACGGGCAGCCGGTGAACGGCACGGTCCAGCTGGAGGCGGGCACCTATGCCGTGGAGGTCACGGCGGACGATTGCGAGCCGTTCCAGGGGGATATCACGATCACGGCAGACCCTTCGACGCACAGCCAGACCATCTGCCTAAGCTATCTGTCGGCGGATTATGCCAAGGTCGACGAGGCGATTCAGAAGGCGAATGCGCTTGACAAGGAGGAATACAAGGACTTTTCTGCGGTGCAGGCAGCGGTGGACGCGGTCGTTCGCGGAAAGAACATCACCGAGCAGGACGAGGTGGACGCGATGGCGCAGGCCATTGAGGACGCCATTGCCGCACTGGAAAAGAAGCCGGCCGAGACCAAGCCAGGCGAGACTAAGCCGGGCACGGGCGGGACGCCCAAGACCGGTGAGCGGAGCGGTCTTGTTCTGTGGAGCGGCCTCTTGTGCATGGGTATGGCCGGGATGGCACGAATGAGCAGAAAACGGAAACAGGATCGATGACGGGAGGGGCACCCCACCCGAGCGGCGGTTGTCGGAAACGGCGGCCGCCTTTTTTTAAGCCGCAAAAAACCACCCTTCGCGGGTGGTTTTTGTGTGTTTAGCGGTTGTTTGGCCAATCATTCGCTGCGCAGGGCGACGACCGGATCCTTGCGGGCGGCGATGCGCGCGGGGATGAGCCCGGCGATGAGCGTCAGGGCCATGCTGATGCCGATGAGGGCGAGCGCACCCGTGAGCGGCAGCGCGGCCAGGTTGGCAAGCCCGGTGAGCGAGAGGATGATCTTGTTCGCGAGGATCACGAGCAGCAGCGTGATGCCGATGCCGAGCACGCCGGAGGTGAAGCCGATGATGAGCGTTTCGGCGTTGAACACGCGGGAGACATCGCGCTTGGAGGCGCCGATGCTGCGCAACACGCCGATCTCGCGCGTGCGCTCGAGCACGGAGATGTAGGTGATGATGCCGATCATGATGGAGGACACGACAAGAGAAATCGCGACGAAGGCGATGAGGATATAGCTCACAGCGTTGATGATCGTCGTGATGGAGGACATCATGAGCCCCACATAGTCGGTGTACTGGATGCGCTTGGCGGGCTCTCCTGCGTCCTCGGCGCGGCGGTTATATGCCTCGATGATGTCTGCGACCTGTTCCTTGGCCTCGAAATCGATCGGATAGAGCAGGATGGCGCTCGGCGAATCGGCGTCGGCCACGCCCAGCTTTTCCAGGTTGCCCGCCAGCGTGGCAGAGGAGGTGTACTGCGCGCGGTACTGCGCGAGCAAGGCGGCGCGTTCCTCCTCCGAGAGCGAGGCGAGATAGGCCTGCTGCTCCGCGGGGAGGGCGGAGAGGTCGAGGTCGTCCGCCGCGGCGGAGTCGGCGAAGGGCTTGCCCGTGAAGATGTCCGTCTCAGGGGCGGCCTGCTGCGCGGCGACGACCGCGCTGTCCGCGACATGGGCGAGGAGGTGATTCATGAGGTCGGTCCGATAGCCCACAAAGCCGCGCTTGGCAGAAGCCGAGGACACCGCGCCGTCCGCCACCTTGAGGATGCCTACGATGCGCACCTCCTCCGCGGCGTCGACCTGTTCCTTCAGGAAGGCGGCGTCCGCCTGCCGGTCGACCCAGATGCCATCCTCTTCCGCATAGAAGTCCACGGCGGACAACACCTTATAGGTGAGGCCCAGGAGGTCGTCATAGGCATAGGTGGGGGAGGTGGCCGTGACCTCCTTGCCCGCGAGGATGTCCTCCCACATGCGGTTGACATCGGCGGTGTCCAACAGCCCCAGGGCATAGAGCGTGTAGTCGCTCACGCGGCCGTCGGTGTCGGTGACGAGCACAGCTTCATTCCAGGCTGCGGGCATGCGCCCGGCCAGCACATCGTACTGCGCTTCGAGCAGCGCCGCGTTGTCGCTCAGGCGCGACCAGACATCCAGCCCGCCGCCCATCTCGCTCATGGCGGAGACGGAGGCGACGCTCGAGAGGTTGCCCCAGCCGAGTTCGTCGAACACGAGGCTCGGGTTGACCTGCACGACGCCCGCGGAGGTGTCGGCCTGGTAGAGGTAGAGCGGCGTGTCGTAGGAATATTGCAGGTCGCTTAGGTATTGCTCGATGCCGTCGCCGCCGGATTCCAAGAAGGCTTTGAAGGCAGTGAGGTCGTTTTGTTCCTGCTGCTCGCTCATGGCGGTGAGCATGTTCTGCATCATGGTGTTGGTGTGCACCTGCCCATCGTCTGCGAATTCGCCGTCTGCCCCGTTGCCGAGGAAGGAGGTCATCATGCTCGAAAGGTCCATCGTGTTGGCCTCGATGCTCAGTGGGTAGTTCGAGAGCGTGTCTTCCTCGACGCGGGCGATATAGGCGCGCGCGCCGGAGGACAGCGCCAAAATGAGCGCGATGCCGATGATGCCGATGCTTCCGGCGAAGGAGGTGAGCAGCGTGCGCGCCTTTTTGGTGAGCAGGTTGTGCAGGCTCAGGTTGAGCGCCGTCCAGAAGTGCATTTTGGCCTTCTTTTTGCCCGCGGGGCGCGGGGCGGGCGCGGCTTCCTCCCCCGCGAAGGGGTGGGAGTCGGAGAGAACCTGCCCATCCAGCAGCCGCACGATGCGGGTGGAATAGCGCTCCGCGAGTTCCGGGTTGTGCGTGACCATGATGACAAGGCGGTCCTGGGCAATCTCTTTTAGAAGCTCCATGATCTGCACGCTGGTTTCGGAATCGAGCGCGCCGGTCGGTTCGTCGGCGAGCAGGATCTCAGGGTTGTTCACGATGGCGCGGGCGATGGCGACGCGCTGCATCTGCCCGCCGCTCATCTGGTTGGGCTTTTTGTGCAGCTGATCGGCCAGTCCCACGCGGCGGAGCGCCTCGGTGGCGCGGCGGCGGCGGTCTGCCTTAGACACGCCGGACAGCGTGAGCGCGAGCTCGACATTTTGCAGCACGGTCTGGTGCGGGATCAGGTTATAGCTCTGGAACACGAAGCCGACGGAGTGGTTGCGGTAGGTATCCCAGTCTGCGTCCCGGTATTCGCGGGTGGAGCGCCCCTCGATCACAAGGTCGCCCGTGGTGTAGCGGTCCAGCCCGCCGATGATGTTTAGAAGGGTCGTCTTGCCGCAGCCGGACGGGCCCAGGACGGAGACGAATTCGCTCTTGCGGAAGCGCAGGCTCACGCCCCGCAGGGCCTGCACCCGGCTGTCGCCCACGACATAGTCTTTGGTGATGTTTGTTAGTGTCAGCATCGCGAAAGGAACCTCCTTGGGAAATTGTTTGGAAATCATAAAATTCTCTCACACAGGGCGGGGCGCGTCAAGGCGGCGGGCGGAGATTTTACGGAAAAGTCATAAATAAAGACGCAAAAACGCCGCCCTGTCCGGAGAGGGAGGATGGCGTTGGGAGGCTGCCGAGAGATGAAGTTGCGGGGAGATGGGGCTGCGGAAGGCGGCCGCCCTCAGTTTTCGGCAGCTTGGCCGAGCGCGGCGAAGAAGGCGCGGATGGCCGGTTCGGCCGCATGGACAGAGCCTTGCGAAAAGAAGGGGTCCCGCCCGCCGCCGCGGCCGGACAGGGCGGCGTTGCATTGCCGGGTGAGGGCGCGGATATCGCCGTCCCGCTGCCCCAGCGCGTATTTATACCCCGTCTCGTCATCGCCCGAAAAGACGGCGCAGAGGCCGGTCGTGGCCTCCAAGAGCGCGGCGCAAAGGCGGCGGACGGCGTCCGCATCCAGGCCGGGTTCGAACAGCAGCGCGTCGGCGTCGCCGGAAAAGCGGGCGGCCAGCTGCGCAAAGCGCTCGGATTGCAGGTGGGCGATCTGTGCCTTTTGGCGGGCAAGTTCGTGAAGCAGGCGCTCGACCGCGTCGGCGGTTTCGGCGGGCTTGGCGGAGAGCAACGCGCTGATGCGGCGGTTTTGCGCTTCCATGCGGGTCAGATAGGAAAATGCGCGCGCACCCGAGAGCATCTCGATGCGGCAGCCGCTGCGGAAGCGCTGCACCGACAGCAGCTTGATGAGTCCGATCTCGCCCGTGCGGGCGACATGCGTGCCGCAGCAGGCGCAGGTGTCCGCCCCGGGGAAGCGCACGATGCGCACCTGCCCCGCGATCTCCTTCTTGCTGCGGTAGTCCAGGTGGGAGAGCTCCTCGCGCGTGGGCAGCAGGATCTGCACCGGATGGTCCTCGCGCACATAGAGGTTGGCGGCGAGCTCGATGTCCGAAAGCTCGTCCGGCGTGAGGATGCCGTCAAAGTCGATGGTCACGACATCGCTGCCCAGGTGAAAGCCGACATTGTTGAAGCCGTAGTGCCGGTGGATGAGGCCGGAGACGATGTGCTCGCCGGAATGCTGCACCGTGAGATCGTCCCGCCGGACGCCGTCGACCACGCCTTCGACGAACGCGCCGACGGCCAGCGGTGCAGCGGCCGTGTGCCAGACCTCGCCTTGCTTTTCGTGAACATCCGTGATGGGCACGCCGCCCAGCAGGCCGTGGTCGGCCCCCTGTCCGCCGCCCTCCGGGAAAAATGCGGTGCGGTCGAGCAGGACGGCATAGGCAGAATCCATTTTTTGACAATCCAAAACGCGGGCATAGAACCGGCGCAGCGTGGCGTCGGTTTCGTAAAGTTTTTGTGTCGCGGGCATGAATAAAACCTCCAAAAAAAGGTGGGAACCTGTATTGCTTCCTTAATATATACAGTATAGCGAACTTTTGGCAAAACGGCGAAAAAAATTTGAAATTTCACAAAAAGTCGGAAAATTGCTGTCGGAACACTATGGCACCGGGCGGGAATTTTGTATAATAAGGACAACGAAGGCGGACGGGGCCCCGGCCGGTCGAAATGGAATTTGGAGGAGAACGCAGATGGTTGGCGATTTTGTATTGGCCGTGGATGGCGGCGCGACAAAGACACAGATGGTTTTGATGGAGATGGGCACGGGCAAGCTGTATTTCCGCAGAGGCGGCAGCAGCAGCCACGAGACGCTGCCCGGCGGGTTTGACGAGATGACCTTCGTCCTTTCGGGGATGATCGGCGGCATCTGCCGCGAGGCGGGCATCGAGCCGGAGGACATTTGCTTTTCCAGCCTCGGCATGGCGGGGATGGACCTGCCGTTCCAGCTGCGTCGGACGGAGGGGATCCTGCGCGCGATCGGGCTGGGCGAGTTCCGGTTGCAAAACGACGCGTTTTTGCCGGTGCTGGCCGAGGCGGCGGACGGGTGCGGCATCGGCATCATCAATGGGACGGGGTTCTCGGCGGCGGCGGTGGATGCCTTTGGCGACAGGATGCAGCTGGGCGGGTTCCACGGGTGTTCCGACGATTTTGGCGGCGGACAGTGGTATGCCGAGCAGGCGGTGGCGGCGGCGTATCGCAGCGCGTATATGGGCGGCGAGCCGACGGAGCTGTGCGAGCGGATCGCGGCGGCGTTGCAGGTCCCGGAGGCGGCGGGCCTGATCGAGCGCGTGGTGCTGGCGGGGCGGCGCGACCCGCAGGGGACGGAGCGGAAGCTGTGCGTCTGCCTGCACGAGGCGGCGGCGGCGGGGGACGAGATTTCCCGGGAAATTTTCGAGGATTCCGCGATGGAATGCGCGGCGCGCGTGCGGCAGATGCTCTTGCAGATGGACTTTGCGGGGCGGCAGAGCGTGCCGGTCATCCTGGCGGGCGGGCAATTCCAAAATGGGTGCCGGTATTTCCGGGAAATGGCGGTCGCGATGATGCCGGATTGCTGCCGGGCGCAGGTGATGGCGCATCCGCCGGTGCTGGGCGCGCTGTTTGACGCGCTGCGGGCGCGGCGGTTTGAAATCACGCCCAAGTTCCGCGCGGAGGCGGCGGCTTCGGTCGAGCGGATGGCGGCGGAAGCATGAGGTAGGCGGGTGCGGTGTGCGGTGTGCGGCGAGAGGACCCCTAGATGCGCTGCCGGAGGAAGGGCAGGATGGAGAAAGTTGTGTTTTGTGTCTGTTTGCGGGAAGCCGGTGTGCCTGAAAGCATAGGGCGGTGTGGACGCAAGCGGCGGAAAAAGAGATGCCTGCAAGAGGCGGACTTTGCGCAGCGGGAAGATTCCGGCAGAGGGCAGCGCTCGAGAACCAAACGGAAAGCGGCAGGGCGCGGCCATCGGCGGACGGATGTACTGAGAGATACTATTTATTGTGAAAAGCGTTTGCAGAAGCCTGCCGAAAGGAGCCTTGGGTGGGTGCACGGCGCCGATAGTGCGGGACGAAAAGGAGAAGATATGCGGGAAATTTGGGATTACATTGTGATCGGGTCAGGCCCGGCGGGCAGCGTATTTTGCGCCAAAGTAGCGGAGAGCCTGCGCATTTTGCGGCTGGACGGCAGCTTTCGCGGGGAAAAGCCGTGCGGGGGGCTGCTGGCGCCGCAGGCGGCGGAGGAGATCGCGCGCCTGGGGTGGACGATGCCCACAAAGGTGCTGGCCGACCCGCAGATCTTTGCGGTGCGCACCATCGACTTGCAGGCGGAGGTCGAGCAGAGCTATCCCCGCAGTTACCTGAACATGCGGCGGCCGGCGTTTGACGCCTGGCTGCGCGGGCTGGCGGGCAAGGGAATCACGACGATCCGGGCGCGGGCGACCGGGCTGCGGCAGGAGGCGGACGGGTGGACGGTGGAATTCCGCTGTCCGGACGGGAGCCTGGGCACGGCGCGCGGGCGGGCGGTCGTCGGCGCGGACGGCGCGGGCAGCCTGGTGCGGCGGACGGTTGCACCGGGGCGGGACATCCTGCGGTATACGGCCATCCAGCAGTGGTTTCCGGCAGAGGGAGCGGCGGCGCTGTATGCCTGCGTATTTCACCGGCCGACGAGCGAAAGCTGTTCGTGGATCTTTACGAAGGACGGGCAGATCGCGTTCGGCGGGGCATTTGCGCCCCAGGGCGCGCGGGAGAATTTCGAGGAGCAGAAGCGGCTGCTCCGGGAGCGGTATGGCTTCCCGCTTGCGCAGGCGCTGCGGACGGAGGCCTGCGCAGTATACCGGCCGCGGCGGCGGCGCGACCTCTATATGGGCCGGGCGGGGGCGTACCTGCTTGGCGAGGCGGCGGGGCTCATCAGCCCGAGTTCGTTTGAGGGGATCAGCTATGCCCTGAAGAGCGGCGCGGCGCTGGCAGACGCGGCGAATGCGGCGGCGATGCGGCGGGAAGGCGAGGCGGTGCAGGACGCGAGCGAAGGGAAGCCCGCGCGCGGCGGGCAGTTGGACGGCGAAGCCGAGTGTGAAAAGATGGCGGACGAGGCGGCGCAGGAGCGGAAAGTAGCGCGGCCGGATGCGGAAGGCCGTTTGCAGATGCATGTGGAGGTCGAGGCGGCAGACGCGGCGGCGCAGGTCTTTGCGGCCTACCGGCGGGCGACGGCGGGGCTGCGGCGGGAGGTGTTGCGGCGGCGGGCAAAGCGGCCGTTCATGTATTGGCCGTGGCTGCGCAGGATCGTGATGAAGAGCGGCGTGCAGGCGCTGCGGCGGAAGTGAGAGGCGGCGGGCAAGACAGTGCGAGTGTTCGCAGCGTATTGCAGCGACACGGGAAAATGCCAGGGTGCACGGTGTCCTTGGAGGGAAATTGCCGCAGGGTCGCTTGTATAAAATAGGGAAAAACAGAAAGGCAGAGAAAATGCATAATTGATAAGAATTTGCCAGCTAACAGAATGGAGATACGGCAAGGACTGCGCGGAAGTCTTGGAAGTGCCAGGCGCGGAGGTGGACGGCAGCGGCATCGTGCATGAAAATGTGAAAAGGAATGGCAATGCGGCGGGAGTGGGCGAACGGGAGATGCCTATCCAGAGCCGGATGGGGAACCAAGATGCCTAAAACCGGGCATATAAAAAACGCAGGGCGAGAACCCTGCGTTTTTTGACGGGGAAATTTAGCGGCGCCAGAGCCGGCGATACCACAGCGCGTATAGCACGCCGGAGGCCAAGAGCGCGGCCATGCACAGGTATAGCAGCACCTGCACGGCGGCAGGCGACAGGCGCGGGAAGGCGAGCAGCAGGAAAAAGACGGCGTACAAAAGCGCGGTCGAGCACTTGCCCCACCATTTGGCGCCGTCCAGCTTGCGGCCGGTCTGGCGCAGGAGCAGCAGTGCGGCGAGCGCGAGCGCGCCTTCCTTGACCACGAACACGCCGCCGAGCACCCAGACGAGCGGGTAGCGCGTGCCGAGGCAGAAGAGCAGCGCAGCCTGCAAGAGCTTATCGGACAGGGGGTCGAGGAACTTGCCGAGGTCGGTGACCTGGTGATAGTGGCGGGCGATCCAGCCGTCGGCGAGGTCGCTCAGGGCGAGGATGGCCGCCAGCGTGACGGTATAGTAATACTGCGCCGGGGTCTGCACGCGCAAAAACAGGAGGATGAACACCGGCGTGAGCAGCAGGCGGAAGGCGCTCAAAAGATTGGGCAGGGTCAGGTTATCCAGAAAGAATTCGTGCCAAGTGGATTTCATGCGGAGGCTCCTTTGGGGCGAGGTGTACATACAAGCGTATTTTGTGTTACAGGCAAGTATTATAGCATGTTTTTTTTGAAAAAAGGTGCAAAACTGGGAAAAATTTTGTAAAAACTCCGAAAATAAATTTGGGGATAGCGGGAACAAAAGTGGGGAACCCTTCGTTATATAGTATGAAATCATTTGTGAAAGGAAGATATGTATGCAGAAATTGATGAAACGCGGCCTGCGGCGCGCGGTGAGCGTCCTGCTCGCCTGCCTTTGTTTGGCAGTCTTTGCCGGGTGCACCAAGAACAAGCCCTCTCAGGGCAGCAAGGTGACGCATTTGGACAGCCTGGAGCAGGTGCAGGCGTTCATTGAAAAGATCTATGAAGAGGTGGGGGAGAGCAACATGCCCATGATGGTGGAGCACCGAGAGCTGGACCTCGCCGACGCGGACGCGCTGGAGTTCAACACGGGGCTTAGGAGCGCGGAGGGCATCCGGCGGGTCGTCGTGTCCGAATCGGCGGTCGGCTCGATCGCCTATTCCATGCTGTATGTGTGCGTGAAGGACGGGGCGGACGCGGCCAAGATTCAGGCGCAGATTTTGGAGAACATCAATCCGGCCAAGTGGATCTGCGTTTCGGCGGAGCAGGAGGCCAGCATGACGCTGGGCGGCGACATTTTCTTTGTCATGGGCGATGCGGAGACGGTGCAGGAGATGACGAAGGCGGCCAAGAAGGTGGCCGAGGCAGAGTTTTCGAGCATCGGCGCAGTACAGGAAAAGCATGTGGAATTTTGAGTATGCGGGAAGGGCGGCGGGTAGGCCGCCCTTTTTTTGTGCGGTGCGGCGGAAGAGGGAAAGCCTTGCGGCGCATTCGGCTGGCGGCCGGAAGGGCAAGTATAGGCGTGCTTAGAAAATGCAGAGGAAAAAGGAGGGTGGAGGCGCATGAATTTTGCGGGGATCACATGTTTGTATTTCTTCCTGCCGGTGGTGATGGCGGGGTATTTCCTGCTGCCGCGGCGGGCGCGGAACGCGTGGCTATTGGCGGCGTCGGCGGGGTTTTACCTATGGGCGCAGCCGGTGGCGCTCTTTTGGAAGGCGGCGTTAGCAGCGGCGGCGTTTGCGGCCGGGCGCGCGATCGAGCGGGTGCGCGCGGGGAAGGCTGCGGGCGAGGAAACGCTCGAGGTGGAATTGCCGGAGGGCGCCGCCGAGAAAAGAGGAATTGGCGACGGGGCAGGGCAGGCATTGGAGCGCCCGGCAGGCGCGCGGCGCGGGAATCTGGTCTTCTGGCTGGCGGCGGCGGTGCAGCTGGGCGTGCTGTTCCTGTATAAGTATGAGGCGGCGCTGGCGCGGGCGGTGCAGGCGGCATTTGGATGGGGGCTGCCCGTCTTTGCGGCGGCGACGCCGGTGGGGCTGTCCTTTGCGGTGTTCCAAAACCTTTCTTACCTTGCGGAGGTGCGGCGCGGGGCGGCGGCGGAGCGCCGCTTTGGGCGATATTTGCTGTATGGCGTCCTGTTTTTGAACGGGACGGCGGGGCCGATCTTCCGCTATGGCGAGGCGGCGGCGCAGATCGCGGCGCGGCGGGAGAGCATGGCGGACGCGGCGGCTGGCTTTACGCGCATGGCGATCGGGCTGGCGAAGAAGGTCATCCTCTCCGGCGCGATGGGCGAATTTACGGCAGGCTTTCTGGCCGCGGGGGAGTACAGCGCGCTGTATTCCTGGGGGTATGCCCTGGCGGTGAGCTTGCAGGTATATTTTGACTTTTCGGGCTATTCGGACATGGCGATCGGGCTGGGGCAGGTGCTTGGCTTCCGCCTGCCGGAGAACTTCCGCTATCCCTTCTGCGCGCGGTCGGCGGGGGAATTTTGGCGGCGGTGGCATGAGAGCCTGGGCGCGTGGTTCCGCGATTACATCTACATCCCGCTGGGCGGCAGCCGGTGCGGCAAGCGGCGCATGGTGGCGGCTATTTTGTGCGTGTGGGCGGCGACCGGGCTGTGGCACGGGGTGAGCGCGAACTACCTCGCGTGGGGGATGCTGTTTGGAGGGGTCATCTGCCTGGAAAAGCTGGGCGGCGAGCGCATCCTGCGGCGCATCCCGCGCGCGGTGCAATGGGGCCTGACGGCGGGGCTTGTGCTTATAAGCTTTGTGATCTTTGCGGGGGACAGCCTGGCGGCGAGCGGGCAGGTACTGCGCGGTATGATGGCGGGCGGCGCGCTGGGCCCGGCGGGACGGCAGGCCTTTGCCAATTACGGCGGCAGCCTGCTCCTTGCGGCGGCGGCAGCCTTCCCCTGGGGGGCGCGGGCGGTGCATGCCCTGGAAGAAAGGCCGGGCTTCCGGCAGGCGATCGGCCTGCTGCGGCCGGTCTGGGCGGCGGCGCTGCTGCTGCTTTCGACGGCGTGGCTGGTGGACGGATCCTTTCAGGCATTTCTGTATTTTCGGTTTTGAGGAGGGTATATGCGAAAGAATGGGGAAAGCAAGTGCGTGCGCGCGGGGCAGTGGCTATGCGTGGCGCTGTGTATGGGCATCTTGTTCGGAGGGATGCTGGCGCACATCCTGACGCCGGACGCGGCGGTGTCGCGGCAGGAGCGGCGGCGGCTGTCCTCCCTCCCGTCGTGGGACGCGGCGGCGTGGCGGCAGGGGACCTTGGCGGAGCGCTTTGAGCGGTATGCGCAGGAGCAATTCCCGCTGCGCAGCGCCTTGCGGACGGGCAAGGCGTGCGTGCAGATGGGCCTCTTGGCGCGGAAGGAGAACCACGGTGTGTATGTGGCCGCGGGGCAGCTATATAAGCCGGAGGCGGCGCTGCATGCGGCGGAGGTGCAAAAGGCGGCGGACAAGTTCCGGGAGGTCGCGGCGCGCTACCTCGCCGGGTGCAGGCTGTATACCTGCGTCGTGCCGGACAAGAGCGAATTTTTGGTCCCGGCGGGGTGCGCGGTGGACAGCCGGGCGGTGGAGAACATCCTGCACGCGGCGCTGGGCGAGGACTTTTCGCACATCGAGGTGCGCGATCTCCTGGCCCCGGAGGCATATTACCGGACGGACATCCATTGGGCGCAGGAGCGCATCCTGCCCGTGGCGCAGCGCGTGGCGGGCGCGATGGGCCGGGAGGTGTCGGCATCGGACTTTACCGCTGTGCGGGCGGGGGAGCTATATGGGAGCTTTTACGGGCAGGCGGCGCTGCCCCTGGCGCCGGATGAGCTATGGTACTTGGACAGCGAGGCCATCCGCCATATGCAGGTGTACCACCTGGAGGGCGACCGGGTTAGCGGCGTGTATGACCCCGAGAAGGCGCTGGGCGCGGGGAGCATGGACGGGTATGACCTGTTCCTCTCGGGCGCGGAGGCGTTTTTGCGCATCGACAACCCGGCGGGCGAGGGCGAGCTGGTCATTTTCCGCGATTCGTTCGGGAGCAGCCTGGCGCCGCTCCTCGCGGGGAGCTATGCGCGCGTGAGCATCGTCGACCTGCGATACATCTCGACCGAGGCGCTGGGGCAGTTTTTGGAGGTCGCGCCGGGGGCGGATGTGCTGTTTTTGTACAGCACGGCGACGCTCAACCATGCATCGATGCTGAAATAGGCGGCAAAGTGTGGTATACTGAGCGGGAAAAGCGAAAGGAGCGGCGGCATGGAATTTCCCTTGGAATTGCGGGTAAGGATCGAGGAAGCGGCGGCGTCTGCGGCGCCGGGCGAGTTGCAGCGGGCGGCGGAGGCGATGAGCGAGGCGTACCGGACGCGCACGGGGCGCGGGGCGCGGATGGTGCAGTCGGAGGTCGCGGTGCTGGCATATGCGGCGGCGCGCATGCCGGCGACCTTTGGCGCGGCGGCGCAGGCGATGCAGTGGACGCGGGCGGCCCTGGAGGAGGCGCCGGAGAGCCTGCTGGATGTGGGCGCGGGCACGGGCGCGGCGGCCTGGGCGGCGCGGGAGGTCTTCCCCGAGGTGCGGGAATATGCGATGTGGGAGCGCGAACCGGCGATGATCGCGCTTGCGCAGCGCCTCATGCGGGGCGAGGCGGCGTTTGCCGGGGCGGCGTGGGTGCAGGGCGACCTGCTGCACGGGCTCGCGGGGCGGCGGGCAGAGCTGGTGACGGCGGCCTATGCATTGGGCGAGCTGACGCCGGAGGCGCGGGAGGCGGCGGTGGCGGCGCTCTATGCGGCGGCGGAGAAGGTGCTGCTGCTCGTGGAGCCGGGGACGCCGGAAGGGTATCGGCAGATGTGCGCGGCGCGGCAGCAGCTCCTGGGCCTGGGGGCGAAGATCGCGGCGCCCTGCCCGCACGAGGGGGCGTGTCCCTTGGAGGCGGGGGACTGGTGCCATTTCCGCGTGCGCGTGGCGAGAAGCCGCCTGCACAAGCGGTTGAAGGGCGGAGACGCGCCGTTTGAGGACGAGAAGTTTTGCTATCTGGCGGTCGTGAAGCCGGGCGTGGCGGTGCATCCGGCGGCGGCGCGGGTGCTCCGGCATCCGGCAAAGCAGGCGGGCTTTGTGGAGTTGGCGGTCTGCACGGCGGCGGGGACGCGGGAGGCGCGGCGCGTGAGCAAAAAGCAGGGCGCGGCCTTTCGCGCGGCCCGCAAGGCCGAGGCGGGCGACGAGCTGGAAGGGTGAGAGCGGCGCAGCGCAGCGGAGATGGGTTGGAATGCGGCGGAGGCCGCCTGGAAGGGAAAAGGAGAAATCCCGGACGAGCGGTGGCGGCTTGCGCGCGCGGGAGACTTGTTCAAGAAAACAGAGCATATGGGAGGCGTCCGCGGGAAAGCGACAATGGGGAAGCGCCCAGGGCCCGGACGGCGGAAAGAAAATTTTGGAAGGAAAACGCCTGCCGGAGAAGCGTCCGTGCGGCGGAAGTTGAGGACAGCCGCGAGACGGCTGCCGCAGGAAATATGAAGGAAAATGCAGGACGCGGCGAGGCCACAAGGATGTGCAAGCGCCGGGCGACCGCGTGACGGCGAGAGAGGGGAAGAAGCCTGCTTGCCGGAGGGCGGCAGACGGGAAAGCGCGAGGAAGGCGGGAAACGATGGAGAAGAAACATGCGCTGCGGCTGGCAGCGCTGGATCTGGACGGGACGTTGGCGCCCGTGGGGCGGGGTATTGCGCCGCAGACGGTGCGCATGCTCCAGGAATTGGAGGCGCGCGGGGTGCGGATCGCGCTCTGTTCGGGCAAGCCGGTGTATTACCTCTGCGGGCTGCTGCGGCAGGTGGAGCTTGAGCGGCCGCTGCTGCTGGGTGAGAACGGCGCGGTATTCCAGGAGGGAATCGACCTGCCGCCCGCGCGATTTGCCGTCCTGCCCTATCCGCCGGAGGCCGGGGAGGCGTTTGTGCGCCTGAAGCGGGAATTGGAGGCGGCCGTGCCGGGCATGTGGTACCAGCCAAACGAGGTGGGCCTCACGCCCTTTCCGCGCAGCGAGGCGGAATTTGCGCGCGTGGCCGAGGTGATCGCGGCGGCGCGGGCGCGCGGAGCCTTGCCGGGCATCGAGGTGTACCGGCATGCGGATTCCTTTGACATCGTGCCCGCGTGCGTGAGTAAGGCGGCGGGGCTGGCGCTTTTGCACCGGGAGCTGGGCATCCCGCCGGAGGAGATGGCGGCGGTGGGCGACGGCGTCAACGATTACCCGATGTTTGCGTATGCGGGCCTTGCCATCGGCATCGGCGTGGCGCACCCGGAGGCGGTGGACGCGAATGTCCGGACGGTGGACGAGGCGATGGGCATCCTGCTTGCGCGGGCGGAATAGGGCGCAGGCGGAGCGACGGAGGCGGGACAGGCGCATACGGGGCGTCGGGTGAGATGCTGCGGATGCGCGGGCGCGTCGGGGAAGCCTCCGCAAAGGCGTTGGCCGCTGGTAAGGCGGCGCGATGAAGGACGGCGCGGGGAGAGGCGGTAGGCCTTTCCAGTGGGAGGTCTCTACCTTATAATGATAACCCCCAAAGGCGGGGAATTCTCCCGCGCAGGGCAGAAAAACGAACAACGATGTGCGAAGGCTTCCGGGTGGAAGTCTTTTTTTTGTGCGCGAAAAGGGAGGCGCGCGGGGAAGAAATTGACGGGGAAGGGAATAGAGAAATACACGGGGAGCGCGAGCCGCTCCGGGAAATTGCGGCGGGAGGGGGCGATGGTGGAGAAAGTGCGGATGGAATGGGCAGTTGGACGAGCATCTGCATGGGGGGGAGGATGCGGAAAAGTTGAGCAAAAGGCGGCGCAGTTCATGGAAGATGTGCGAGCAAGGGGGAGGGAAAAGCAATGTTGATGGAGCAAGGGGAGAGAAAATTCTGGTCGAGGAAAGGGCAAGGGAACGCGAAGGGGAGGAATGAATGGCGAGAAGGCAGAGGGAGGACGAGAAAAGTGCGCGCGGAAAAAGACGGCGCCTGTATTTCGCTGCGGCGAGGAGGGGCGGACAGAAGGAGGAATCGATTTGCGAGAAGTGTGCGCCGGGGAAAATATTTTTACAAAGTTCAGAAACGATACGGTGCAGCTCATGGAAAGTGTGCGAGCAAGGGGAGAGGGAAAAGCAATGTTGATGAAACAAGAGAAAAGAAAATTCCGATGGAGAGGGGACAAGGAACGAGAGAACAAGTGAATGGATGCAAAAAACAAGTGCTTCGCAATCTGCCGCAGATTGCAGCAAGTTGCAGCAGGTTGCAGCAGGTTGCCGCAGGCTGTAACAAGTTGCCGCAGATTGCAGCAGATTGCAGCAAGTTGCAGCAGGTTGTAACAGATTGCGGCTAGAATCCGAATCCAATCCGAATCTAAATCCGAATCCGAATCCGAATCGCTCTCGCGAATCCAATCCGTCCTGCTTCCCTAAGGGTCAGCAGGGGAGCGCGCGCGGGAGAATTTTCTTTCCTGAGAGAAAAGACAAGGGGAAATGAGGAGGGCAGCAGGCGTTTGCAAAGGGCGGCTCTGGGCAGGGGCAGGGAGTTCGAGGAAACTTTCGGAGTCCAAGCCCATAGGGCATCTTTGAGCAGGGAGTGTACAGGG